>JAYTGI010000030.1:0-7626 GCA_043733605.1 Demequina sp.
AGGTCCCCGGCGAAAGCCGGCTGCAGCGCCACACACAACTCGTCGAGAAATGCCCGGCGCCCGCTCGGGTCGCCCTTCACTAATCCGAGGTCCTCCGGAGCAAAGACGACCGTGCGCAACAAACCAAGAAGGTCCCGCGGCTTGACTGCACCCCTATTCAACCTTGCCTGGTTGGCCTTGCCTGGAATAAGAGTGATTTCCAGCATCAGAGAGCGATCTCCGCGCTGAACTCGGCCGGCGACGACAGCCCGCTCGGCTCCAGCTCTCAACAGTGGCGCATCGGTGGCGACGCGGTGGGATGACAGTGTTGACAAGTACCTGACTGCCTCAACGACGTTTGTCTTGCCATGACCGTTTCGGCCCACCAACGTGGTGACGCCTTCGCCAAACTCGACTTGCGCGTTCGTGTACGAGCGGAAGTCGGTGAGCTGCAGGTGGGTGACGCGCATCGCCCGTTAGCCGGCGATGCGGATCGGTACCAAGAGGTAGCGGAACTCTGACCTGGGTGTACCGCCTGGCCTATCGAGGCCGACGAAATCCACCGGCTTGGTGTCCTGAGTGAAGCCCATACGAACATACGGTGCGTCCAGCGCACTCAGCCCATCTAGCAAGAACGAAGGATTGAAGGCCACCGTGATTTCGCCGCCCTCCACCGTTGCCTCGATGGCCTCAGACGCCTGAGCATCGTCTGTATGACCGGCGTCGAGCACAAGCTCGCCCTCCGAAAAGACTAGACGAACTGCGGCGTTCCTTTCGGCGACCAGAGAGACACGCTTCGTGGCCTCGATGAGTTCCGCTGTGGATACGACGGCCGTGATGGTCGATGAGTCAGGGAACAGCCGACGGACCTGAGGGTATTCGCCATCCATCAGCAGCGATGTGGTGACCAGCCCGCCTGAGGAGAAACCAATGAGGTCGACGCCCTGGCCGGAGCTCAAAGCGAGTTGCACCTCGCCAGAGCCGAGTGACTTGGCGGTATCGGCAAGGGTCTTTGCCCTGACGAGCGCAATGGCGGAGATGTCCGGAGAGTTCGGCTTCCACGTAAGTTCACGCAAGGCAAGGCGGTAGCGATCCGTCGCGAGCAACGAGATCCGTTCGCCCTCGATCTCCATTCGCACACCGGTGAGAATCGGAAGAGTCTCATCTCTCGAGGCGGCGGCCTGAACCTGCTGAGCAGCAGCCAACAACTCGGCGCCGTCAACGGTGCCTGACGTCTCGGGCATCACCGGAAGCGCCGGGTACTGGTCGACGGGCATCGTTGCGAGTGAGAACCGTGAAGCTCCACACGTCACGGACACCTTGGTGCCCTCGAGGTCGAACTTGACCAATTTGTGCGGAAGCGCATTGGCGATCTCACGCAGTAGTCGCCCGGATACCAAAACCGCCCCAGCGATCTCCACGTCAGCAGGGAACTCGCCACGAGCAGAAACCTCGTAGTCGAAACTCGAAAGGGTGACAACACCGGCCGTGTCCGCCTCGATGAGGACGCCTGCAAGTACGGGTACGGGGGGACGATGCGGAACCGCTCGCGACGCCCAGGCGACAGCGTCGGCAAGTATGTCGCGCTCTACAGAAAACTTCATCGAACTCCCCTTTCGGGTCACACACTACGCCAAAGCACGGGCTCGTCCAGTCCCAAAACACTGGATGTTCCTCGGGCTCTATGAAGGGCTATGTGGACAACTAAGAGATAGAGATAGGTAGTAGTCATAGGGGCCGCCCATTTTGTGGATAATCAGCATAGTTCCTGCAAAACTGTCACATCGGGCCGTGGATAGAAGCTGTGAATCTGTGAGTGAGGCCCGTAGGAGGCGGTGGAGAGGCAAGTCGCGTCCACAGGAACTCGTGATTCATTCACAACCTGTTCCCAGTGGATTCATGGCCCAAGAAAGTTATACACAGAGTTATCCACATGTGTGAGCGACGGAGTCCAAGGGACCGTTGTGACAGGCAAATCCGAGTTCATCGTTTCCCCATATGGGGACTCTCGCTGGCGAACCGAACACACACATTTTGAGATCTAGCGACGGTGTTGTTGCTTGATCCTGGCGTGAATTTCGTTGACCTGGTTGTACATCTGGCGCCGTTGGGCGATCTGATCTTCGACCTTCTTGACCGCGTACATCACAGTGGTGTGATCCTTGCCGCCGAAGTGTTCGCCGATCTTGGGCAGGCTGAGATCCGTCAGTTGTCGACATAAGTACATGGCTATCTGCCTGGCGGTCACGAAGACGCGGCTGCGGGACGTGCCCGTTAGTTCCTCCATCGTGATGCCAAAGTATTCGGCCGTCTTGCCGATGATGGCCGAGGCGGTGATCTGGGAGTCGTCGTCAGAGATGAGGTCCTTGAGCACCACTTGGGCCAGGCTCAGGTCGACCGTTTGCTTGTTGAGGGCAGCGAATGCGGTGACACGGATGAGTGCGCCTTCGAGTTCACGAATGTTGCTCGTGATGTTTGACGCGATGTACTCGAGAACGTCGGGAGGCGCGGCCACGTCGTCCGCCTGTGCCTTCTTGCGAAGGATGGCAATTCGGGTCTCGAGGTCGGGTGGCTGCACGTCGGTCATGAGGCCCCATTCAAAGCGGGTGCGCATGCGTTCCTCGATGCCATTGAGGTGGCGAGGGGAGACGTCGGACGTGATGACCACGTGCTTTCCGGCGTTGTGGAGGGCATTGAACGTGTGGAAGAACTCCTCGAGTGTCTGCTCTTTACCTTGCAAGAACTGGATGTCGTCGATCAGCAAAACGTCGACCTCGCGGTATTGCCTCTTGAAGCTGAGCGAGCGGTCATCACGGATCGAGTTGATGAAGTCATTGGTGAATTCCTCGGAATTCACATAGCGCACCTTGGTCTGAGGCTTGATTTGGCGCGTGTAGTGGCCGATGGCATGCAGCAGGTGAGTCTTGCCCAGCCCGGAGTCGCCATAGATAAAGAGTGGGTTGTACGTCTTACCTGGGCTTTCGGCAACGGCCAACGCGGCGGCGTGGGCAAAGCGGTTTGATGCGCCAATAACGAAGGTGTCGAACGTATAGCGGGGGTTGAGGTGTGGGTCTTCGTAGGGGGCAGCCGCGACGGGAGGTCGCTTGGTGCCCCTCGAGTGGTCGAAAGCCGGTTCGTCGTCGAGCGGCAAGGTGGGTGGCGTCACGGACGAGTCGACAGTGACCGCGATGCGCACGTCACGCCCAAGGACGTCGCTAAGCGCGCCTGCGATCGGTTGGCGAAGGGTGGTTTCCACATAGTTTTTGGTGAAGTCCTCTGCGACGGCGAGGAACACATTGTCCTCAAGCACGGCGAGAGGCTTGATGAGTCTCAAGAATGAGCGCTGCTGCGCCGTGGTGGATCCGTCTGACACGAGGTTGCCGACGGCGCTGGCCCATACGTCATCGATCGTACGATTGGTGTTGTCCGTGGTCACCGAGCTGCTCCCTCTCCACAGCATTGTGCACAGGGGGTTGAGACCCTGTTACCTAACCGTCATCTGACGTTAGCGGCGTGTCCTTCCACCGCACCATGCGTTGATGAGGGAGCCTATACCTTTTGGGCGAAGTGACCAACGGGTGGTTTCAGATTTGACCGGTGCCCCCGTGAGCGCGTACCGTGAGTCCGCTGATTTACCCATCCCCCAAAACGTCGTGGAGTACTCCCGTGAGCAAGCGGACTTTCCAGCCGAACAACCGAAAGCGTGCCAAGACGCACGGCTTCCGCCTGCGTAGTCGCACCCGTGCGGGACGCGCAATTTTGAAGGCCCGCCGCCGCCGGGGCCGCGACTCTTTGTCGGCGTAGTGCTCACTGCCGGCTCGCGCCTGCGACGAAGCGAAGACTTTCGGGTCACGATGCGTCGCGGAGCTAAGGCCGGCGGCCGCACTGCGGTGGTGTACATGGTGAAGACCGGCGATGCCCAGAGCATGGCCGGTTTCGCTGTTTCTCGAGCGGTAGGAGGCGCCGTGGTCCGCAACCTCGTGAAGCGTCGTCTTCGCGCAGTGATGGCGGACGCTTTGGCGACCGTTCCTGCGGGCTCACGTGTGGTCGTTCGCGCCCTCCCTGCAGCGGCCGACGCGTCGTTCGCGCAGTTGCGGACGGACGTGCTTGGCGCGATGGCGCGCGCGCAAGCCAAGGTTCGTTGATGACCATCGGCCGTGTTGTGAGCGAAGCACAGAGGCTTCCCCGGTACGCCGTGATGGCGCTCATTAAGGGCTACCAACTCCTGGTCTCACCACTCCTTGGCCCCACGTGCAAGTACTACCCCTCGTGTTCTCACTACGGCCTCGAGGCCGTGCGCAGTCACGGCGCCCTCAAGGGAACGGCCCTGGCTGCTTGGCGCGTGTTGCGCTGCAACCCGTGGAGCAACGGCGGCGTCGACGAGGTTCCCGCCAAGGGCGAGCCCCTGTTCCGTACCCCTCAGACTTCATCCGTAGCGACGTAAGGATTCCTTCGTGAACGCGATTTACTCCCTGTTGACACCACTCGAGTGGGTGGTCGCCAACATCATGGTGCTCGTGCACTCGGCACTGGGCTTCATCGGCCTCGACCCGGCATCGGGCCTCACGTGGGCGCTGTCGATCGTGGGCCTCACGGTGGTCATCCGCGTCCTGCTGATCCCCGTGTTTGTGCGGCAGATTAAGGCGCAGCGCTCAATGCAGATGATCGCTCCCGAGCTGCGCGCGGTGCAAGACAAGTACAAGGGCAAGAAGGATCAGGCCTCCCGCGAGGCGATGACCAAAGAGACGATGGAGTTGTACTCCAAGCACAAGACGAACCCGTTCTCGTCGTGCTTGCCGCTATTGATGCAGACCCCGGTGTTCTTCGCGCTCTTCCGCGTGCTCAACTATCGCCTTGAGGGAAACGGCGCGCAGACGGGAAGCAAGTCGATCGGACTGCTGTCCGACACTCTGCGCGAGCAGGCGAGCGCCGCCACGCTCTTCGGAGCCAAGCTCTCCTCGACTTTCCTGAAGTCCGGCACGCAGATGGAGCCCAAGATCATCGCGGGAGTGCTCATCGCCGCCATGGTCGCCACATCATTCTTCAGCCAGCGCCAGCTCACCATGAAGAACATGCCACCCTCGGCACTTGAGGGTCCCATGGCACAACAGCAGAAGATGCTGATGTACATCCTGCCGTTCGTCTTCGTGCTATCCGGCCCCAACTTCCCGATCGGCGTGCTCATCTACTGGACCGTGTCGAACCTGTGGTCAATGGGCCAGCAGTTCTACGTGATCCGCAGGAACCCGACCCCAGGCTCGGCCGCCGAGACGTCGTACAAGGCCCGCCTGACTGAAAAGGCAGCGCGCAAGGGTCTAACGATCGACGGACGCACGCTTGAGCAGGCGCGCCTCGACGAAGAGGCCGCCGCCGAGGCGGTCGCGGAAGAGCGGCGCAGCAGGCAGCGCTCGCAGCCCAAGCGCAAGAAGCGCAACAAGCCGGCCGCGGGCCAGGGTCCAACGGACTCGGCGGACGCGGGGCCTGACGACCAGACCGACCCCCCTGGCATCGAATCCACCTAGCCGTTGGTCGCCGTCCGGGCGACCCCAATTCCCAAGGACCGTCATGACTGATGTGAATCGTAAGGACCTCGACAAAGAGGGCGACATCGCCGCCGACTTTTTGGAGGAGTTGCTGGACATCCTCGATATGGATGGAGATATTGACATCTCCGTCGAGGCGGGAAGGCCTAAGTTGGCCATCCTCGCGGAGGGTCCGAGCCAGGACCTCAAGCGTTTGGTGGGTCCCGACGGAGAAGTTCTGGACGCTTTGCAGGATCTCACGCGCCTTGCTGTGCAGTCGGAGACGGGCAACATCAGCCGTCTCATGCTGGACATTGCCGAATTCCGTGCGGGCCGCAAGGAGCAGTTGGCCGAGCAGGCTCGCGAGGTGATTGCGAACGTGCGCGAGTCGGGCGAGGCAATTGCGCTCCCATCGATGAACGCTTTTGAGCGAAAGGTTGTGCACGACGTGGTTCTCGAGGCAGGCCTCGTGTCGGAGTCCGAGGGAGAAGACCCACACCGTCACGTAGTCGTGAGTCCCGCCAAGTCCTAATCGACGCAGGATTGCAGATGCCGGGAGTGCCCCTCGGGGCGCCCGGCGTTTTGCTTTCCCGATGTTTCACGTGAAACATGGCCGAGGCGGGCCCTTCTGATTGACGGCGGGACTTGGTCAATGCTGCGCGTGACTGCGGTGTTTCACGTGAAACATCGCGAGGGAAACTTGCGCGCGGTGCGAGATGATGAAGGCGCACCCGTTCCGCGCGGGCGGTGTGTGACAGCCGTGTGTGACAGGCGTGCGCAATGGACGCGTGCAAGAGGGAAGGGTCAGGTTGCGATGACGAGCGAGTCCGACGAGCCCGAGGACAGAGGCACTGACCTGTCGTCGCTTGACCAAGGCGCACTCCGATCGCTGCTAGGCACCCGCTACGATGCCGTCGCCACGTTCGCGGCGATGCTCGCAGATCAGGGGGAGAAGCGCGGCCTCGTAGGGCCGCGGGAACTCGAGCGGCTGTGGGGGCGGCACATCCTCAATTCCGCGGCGGTTGTGCCCTTCCTGGGACCTGGACGCATCGTCGACGTGGGTTCCGGCGCAGGACTCCCCGGCATCGTGATAGCGGCGATTCTTCCGGATAGGGAGGTCGTGTTGGTCGAACCCATGGAGCGCCGAGTGGCGTGGCTGGAGGAGGCTGCGGCAGAGATCGGCCTCGACAATGTCACTGTCAGACGGGCTCGCGCGCAGGAGGTCGCGGGCGATCTCAAGGCTGACGCCCTGACGGCGCGCGCGGTCGCGTCGATCGACAAGCTTGTGAAGTGGTGCCTGCCGCTCCTGTCGGAGACGGGCCACATGGCGCTCCTTAAGGGGCGTGCCGCGGCGGACGAAATCGAGCGCGCCAAGTACGTTCTTCGCAAGGCCGGGTTGTCCGCAGAGATCCTTACGGCGCCGACTCTTGTCGGCCTTGAGCCCACCACGGTGGTCCGAATCGTCCGCGAAACAGCTAATCGCTAGAAACTCTTTTCCCCAGGCTTTCCACAGCGGCGTGGTGCTCAGGCGGCTGCCCTAGACGGGCGTCGTCCACAGGCAGGGCTTCCGGACGAACCCTCCCCAGGCTGCGTGTGGATAACCCGCTCCCGCGGCGTTTGCGGTCAGAGTGTTTCACGTGAAACATTGACCCGTACCCCGGCCATGAAACCCTCGAGGAGACATGCGTGACTGACCACGAGACCGACGCGCGCAGCACTTCTGCGACGTCCCCCGATGGACAGCGGAGCCATGTCCCTGCTTACCAACCCGCGGTGCTGGGCCGACCTTCGCTGGACCGCGGCAGCATGGACCGCGGCGGCTTGCAACGCCCAGCGCTCGACGACGCCTTCAGTAGAATCGGCGTCGACAGCGACAGTCCGTTGGCGAGCGAACTCCTCGAACTGGAACGGCTTCGCCGCACCTTGGAGCAGTCGAACTTCCCGCGTCCCCCAAAGACGCGAGTCATCGCGATCTCGAACCAGAAGGGCGGCGTTGGCAAGACCACGACGTCGGTTAACCTCGCCGCGGCGCTCGCGATCAAGGGCGCGAACGTTTTGGTCATCGACGCCGACCCCCAAGGCAATGCGTCGACGGCACTTGGCGTCGAGCACAGGGCGGGAACAC
>JAYTGI010000031.1:0-2739 GCA_043733605.1 Demequina sp.
AGCGCCATCGCTCCCAAGGCCTTCGCCTCGTCAAGAGCCATGATGGTGGTCTCGACAGGCAACTCTTCGCGAATCGCCCTGTTCGCGATCTCTTCGATATCACCGCGGGCCGATGCCGAGACACCTTGGGTCCAGGAGAAGTCGAGGCGCATGTAGCCGGGCTTGTTGAATGATCCCGCTTGGTTGGCTTGCTTGCCGAGAACCTCGTGGATAGCGGCGTGCACGAGGTGCGTCGCGGAGTGCGCCTTCGAGGCGTTGCGCCTGTTCTGCACGTCGACCTCGGCTGACACGGCATCGCCAACGGCGATCGTGCCCTCGCCCACGCGAGCGGTGTGGACGATGACATCCTTGACGGGGCGCTGAACATCGACCACAGCGAGGGTGGCATTCGCCCCTCGAATCTCGCCAAGGTCGGCGTCTTGGCCGCCGGACTCGGGGTAGAAAGGGGTCTCGGCGAGCATGATCTCGACGGTCTCGCCTGCAACGGCCACAGGTACGGGCACGCCGTCCTTGAGGATCGCAACGACCTTTGAGGTGGCCTGGAACTCCTCGTAGCCCCTAAACACCGAGGGGCTCGAAGCGCCCACGACCTGATAGGCGCTCACGTCGCCGTGACCGCCCTTCTTGGCCTTCGCATCGGCGCGAGCGCGATCCTTTTGCTCCTGCATCAGCGCCTTGAACGCCGTCTCGTCGACGGTGAGGCCCTGCTCGGACGCCATCTCGAGCGTGAGGTCGATCGGGAACCCGTAGGTGTCGTGCAGCGTAAAGGCTTCCTTGCCCGCGATGACCTTGCCGCCTGCGGACTTGGTGGAGGTGGCCGCCGTGTCAAAAATGGTGGTGCCTTGCGTGAGCGTGCGGCTGAACGCGTCCTCTTCGGTAGCGCCCACGGCGCGGATGTTGGAGAACGTCGTGTCGAGGCCTGGATACGAGGCACGCATGGCCTCGTAGCTGGTTTCGAGTAGCGGCACCAGCGACGCGTCGTGGACGCCCATGAGGCGCATCGAGCGCACAGAACGGCGCAGCAGCCTGCGCAACACGTAGCCGCGACCCTCGTTGCCGGGGACCACGCCGTCGTCCATGAGCATCAGGCTTGAACGGACGTGGTCTGCGATCACGCGCATGCGGACGTCGTCATCGTGCAAGACTCCGTACGCGCGCCCCGTGATCTCTTCGGCCTTGCGGATGACGGGGACGACCTCGTCGATCTCGTACATGTTGGGGACACCCTGCTTGAGGAAGGCGACGCGCTCCAGCCCCATGCCGGTGTCGATGTTCTTTTGGCGAAGCTCGCCGAGAAGCGGGAACGAGTCCTTGCCTCCACCTGCACCGCGCTCGTACTGCATGAACACGAGGTTCCAGATCTCGATATAGCGGTCCTCATCGACGATGGGGCCGCCGTCCTTGCCGAATTCGGGGCCGCGATCGATATAGATCTCCGAGCAGGGGCCAGCAGGCCCTGGTTGGCCCGTTGACCAGAAGTTGTCCTTCATGCCGCGGCGCTGAATGCGCTCGTCGGGAAGGCCTGCGATCTGCTTCCACAGGTCGGCGGCCTCGTCGTCATCGTGATAGACCGTGACCCACACGGTCTGGGGGTCAAAGCCGTACTTGCCGTCAGCCTCGGAACCAGTGATCAGGTCCCACGCGTACGTGATGGCGCCTTCCTTGAAGTAGTCGCCAAACGAGAAGTTGCCGTTCATCTGGAAGAACGTGCCGTGACGCGTGGTCTTGCCCACCTCCTCGATGTCGAGGGTGCGGATGCACTTCTGCACGCTGGTGGCGCGCGGCCACGGCGGCTGCTGAAGTCCAAGCATGTACGGAATGAAGGGCACCATGCCCGCGACGGTAAAGAGCAGTGATGGGTCGGGAGACACCAACGAGGCGGAGGGCACGACGACGTGCCCTTGCGACTCGAAATAATCGAGCCAACGTTGACGAATATCTGCGGTGCGCATGACAACCTCCACACATGACAACGTCGTCGGCCCCCGACATGTGCCAGGGGCCGACGACGGTTTGGTCAAGTCCGATTTGGTCAAGTCTCAGTCGAGACTAGTACGCCTTAGCGCGCGTAGAACTCAACGACGAGCTGGACTTCACATGTTACGGGGACCTCGACGCGCTTGGGGCGACGCACGAGAACTGCCGTGAGCCGCTCGAGCTCGACGTTCAGGTAATCGGGAACCTCGGGAAGCAGGTCGCGGTGTGCACCGGCGGCCGCTGCCATATAAGGCTCCATCGTGACGGCCTTAGCCTTGACCTGAATGGTCTGGCCGGGGCTGACGCGGAACGAGGGGCGGTCGACGATCTTGCCGTCAACGAGGATGTGGCGGTGCAGCACCGTCTGGCGCGCCTGCAGGATGGTGCGGGCAAAGCCAGAGCGCAACACGAGCGCGTCGAGACGCATCTCGAGCAGCTCGACGAACGCCTCACCGGTCAAACCCGGCTCCTTGCGAGCCTCGGAGTAGGTGCGCGTCATCTGCTTCTCGCGCAGGCCGTACTGGGCGCGCAAGCGCTGCTTCTCGCGCAAACGGACCGCGTAGTCGCTTTCCTTACGACGCGCCGTGCGGCCGTGCTCGCCTGGCGGGTAGGGACGCTTCTCGAAGTGCTTGACGGCCTTGGGGGTCAGGGCGATGCCCAGGGCGCGCGACAGGCGAACCTGGCGGCGCGCACGCTGTACTGAAGTCACAGATGTTCCTTAGGGATTGTGGACGCGCGAACACGTGTCCGTATGCCATAAAT
>JAYTGI010000032.1:0-7582 GCA_043733605.1 Demequina sp.
TTCAGGCGACACCGTGACGATGATGTGCTTGAGTTCGCCTTTGCGTGCGGGGATGTCATACGGCTCGAGGTGCGCGACCGTGATGAACTCCGCAAGCACCGGGAACGCCTGCGCGAGTTCCGGCCCGTAGAGCGGGCACAAACGCAAGTCGACCCCGCGGTCGTCCGCATCAAGAATTCCCACTGTCGGATGGTCGACCGAGCCGCCAACAACCATCTTGGCTTTGGAACGGAAGCCCGACTCCGCGCTCATCATCGGGTCCAGCCACACCATGCGATCGAGCCGCGCCGTGCTGCGGGGATCTCGAGGCCGCACCCCGTCAATGAGAGCCTCGAGCCGCCGCTGCTTGGTCTGAACTTGAGCGAGGTGTGGCGTCTTAATCAGGGTGCAAGAACGGCATCGGCCTTCGTCGAAATAGTGGCAATCCACGTCGTGAACCAGGCGGCGCAGTGGGAGCTAGCGCCGGCGCTTGCGCACGCGAATTTGCGACGTGTTCACGCGCGCCGTCGCCTTGCGCAGCACATCCATCGATTTCCCTGCCAGGATCGGGATCTGGCCGGTAAACGTCCGCTCCCCGTCGCGATTGAGGATGAACTCCGCGTGGAGCCCGCGCCCAAACGCCACCGCGAACGCCAGAATCGGCACGGCAATCACGGCACCAGCCAGCCCCGCGAGCAGAGTTCCAGCCGACACGGCCAACAGGATGGCCATGGGATGCACGGAGGCCGCCTTGCCAAAGAGCCAGGGGTACAGGATGTTGCCCTCGGTCTGCTGAACGACGAGCACGATGCCAAGCATCAGCAGCGCGGTGACCCAACCGCCGTCGACGAGGCCCACAAGCACCGCAACGGCCCCGGAGATACCCGCACCGAACATCGGAATGAAGCTGAAGAGGAACACCATGATCCCGATGGGCAGTGCGAGCGGCACCCCCAAGATATAGGCGCCGAAGCCGATGCCGACGGCGTCCACGAGGGCTACGAAGGCGGAGGTCTGGGTGTAGCGACCCAACGTGGTCCACCCGGCCCTGCCCGCCCTGTCCATGCTCTTACGCATCCGGCGAGGCGCAAGGCCAACAAAGAACTCCCACATTTGGGAGCCATCGCGCAAGAAGAAGAACAAAGAGATGAGGGCGAGGACACTGCCTGCCACCAGAGTGCCGACCGTGCTCGTCACGCTCACCGCGCTCGACGCGAGGCCCCAGGCGTGGTCGCGCACCGTCGACAGGATCTGGTCAACGCTTCCATTGATTTGGTCGCTCGACACGTGAAGGGGGCCGTCGACGAGCCAATTAACGACGGTGTCGAAGCCGCTCCCCGCGGAGGTCTTCAAGGAGTCGAAGCCACTTACGACCGATGTGCCCACCGCGGTGGCCAGGCCGACAACGGCCACCACCAGCAGCAGCACCGTCACGGCGGCACCGAGCGTGCGAGGGACCTTGAGCCTGTGCAGCAAACTCACGAAGCGTTCGAGTGGCGCCGCGATGAGGAGCGCGATGACGAGCGGCAAGACGACGGGGCTCAGAAGCGCCAAGACGTTGCCGATCGCGATGAGCACGATCCCCACGACAATGAGTCGCCACGCCCACGCCGCGGCGACTCGCAACGACTCCGGAACCTCGGAGGCGACATCCTCTGGCGCGTCTCGCTCGGACAAATCCTCGACCCTGTTGGACACACCAGATTGGTCGCCGTCGATCTCTTCGTTGCCTGCCATGCTCAGAGCGTATCGCGGGCGTGGAACACGAATCGGTACCGTCAGCGTTATCTAGCCGGAGGTGTCACGAATGCTCGGAGTAAACAAGACTCAGATGGTCGCGAAAGAGACTGCAATGAAAGGGCGCGATGCGGCGTTCGCGATTGCCGATGCACACCAGGTGCTTGACCGACCGCTCGAGGGCCCTTGGCCAACAGGCATGGAAGTGCTCTACGTCGCCATGGGCTGCTTCTGGGGATCCGAGAGGATTTTCTGGCAGACCGACGGCGTGTACTCGACGGCAGTGGGATACATGGGCGGTTGGACCAAGAACCCCACGTATGAAGAGACGTGCACGTCCTTGACCGGCCATACCGAAACCGTGCAGGTGGTCTACGACCCCGCGAAGGTATCGCTCGAGACGCTGTTTGCCGCGTTCTGGGAGAACCACGACCCGACCACGCCCAACCGCCAAGGCGGAGACATCGGCACCCAATACCGCAGCGCGATCTTCGCGACAACGCCGGAGCAATTGTCCGCCGCCGTCGCCTCGAGCGATGTGTACCAGGCGAAGCTCACCGCGAAGGGCTTCGGCACGATCTCCACCCAGATCGCTCCGGCGGCCGATGCAGGCGATGGGGTCTTCTACTACGCAGAGGATTACCACCAGCAGTACCTGTACAAGAACCCGGGAGGGTACTGCAACCACGGGTTCTGCCAAGTGTCGTACGGCCCGTCTGGGGCGTAGCGGCCACCCCTGAACGGCGAATGGTATTGTCGCTGGCAAAGGGGGGTCCCGTGGGCGAAATACTCAAAGTCGACACGCAATCGGTGCGTTTTGTGTCGGACGACCTGGGCGCGATCACGTCGGAACTGACCGACGCGCAGGCGCATAGCGACGGGGTCGCCGAGGCGGTCGGCCACGACGGGCTCGCTGGAGCGCTACGGAATTTCGCGGGCTCGTGGGATGACCGCAGGCGCACCTTGGTCGAGCAGATCGCGCAGATGCGGGACTCAGCGACCTCGATCGCGGATGCCTTCGATGACACCGATTCGGCCCTGGCGCGGGCACTGACGGACGCCGCCGCCGCGCCGTCGGGCGCCGCGTCCACGGGGACCGCGCATGGAGCGTCGGCGATATGACGACTCCCCACCTGTTGGCTGGCGATCCCGAGGTCGTCCGCACGACCGCGACAAGCTACTCAGAGACGGCCGATGCTGTGACGCGTGCAGCGCAGCAGATTCGCAACCTAGCGAGAGAATCCGCCACCGCAACATCGGATGCCATCAAGGCCCTCGCGGAGAATGCGGGCGATGTCGCGGCGAGGCTCGAGCGTCTGAACGAGCGCTACGCGATCGCGGGATCGGCCCTGTCGACGTATGGCGACGCTCTCGCGACGGCGAAGGAATCCTCGAGTCAGAACGCGGATCGCTATGCGGATGCGGTTGACGCGTACAATCACGCACAGGGTCAGATCGATCACTTCGTCTCCACCCAACGTTCGACAGGCGACATCGAGCAGATGGAGCACGCCGCGGAGATGATCCGCTACTGGGCGAACCAGCGCGCCTACGCACAACAGGACGTGTCGACGTACATCACCCGCCACGCGACGATCGAGAGCGAACGCGATGCGGCCGCAAAGACCGCCAAGAGCCAGATCGACGAGGCCGTCGATAACGACGGGCTCAACGACTCGATGTGGGACAACATCAAAGGCTGGGTCTCAGATCACGCGGAGTTCCTCAAGAAGCTCAAGGACGCGCTGGGCTGGATCACGACCGGGCTCTCCGTCCTCAGCTTCTTCTTTCCCGTGCTTGCGCCTTTCGCCCTGGCCGCCGCCGCGCTCACGGCCGGACTCTCCCTGCTCCTCGCGGCAAGTGGGGAAATATCGTGGCTCGAGTTCGGTCTCGATGCGCTTGCGCTCGTCACCATGGGCGTCGGCGCGGTCGCCGGGCGCACTGTGTCTCAAGCCGTGAAGGGCCTCAAGGGGCTCCGCGTCGTTCGGGTCGCCGCAGGCGGAGTCTCGAAGAGCTCCGCAGTCCGTGTCGTGTCTGGATCTTTCAACAGCGTGCAGGTCGGCAAACTCGCGATATTCACACGTGCTGGCATGGCGAAACTCAGGGAGGTCAACGAGTTCCGCGGATTGGCCAACGCGAATGCCATGCGTGTCTTCACGCGCACCAAGGCTGGTGCTGGTTCGCTCGATTCGTTCTTCATCGACGCAGGAAGGGAAGCGATTGGGACCATGCGAAACGTTGCAGCCCTTAACGGCGCGATCCACGGCCTCGATACATTCGGCAGCGAGTCGGAGAAGATCGGAGAATTCGCGGACCGCATCGGCATTCCCAGCTTCGTCGGCGACGGACTGGACTTCGTTCATGACGCTTGCCTAGAGCTCACGGACGCAACTACCGTGCAAGCGGGCTCGTCATGGTGAAGGTCGATCTGCTCCGCTTCAAGCGCGGCGGCGTCCGTGAGGGCACTGCCGAAATGGCGTTCACCATCGCGCTCCTGTGGATCGTCGCGCTTGGCATCGTGCCCATGGTGATCGCAATGGTCATCGGTCTGGCCCAAGGCACCATCGCGGAAGATGTCGCCACACCGGCCCCCGGGTATCCCGCTTTCCCCGTGCTCAGCCCCGGCCTCATCGTTCCGGCGTCTCTGCTGATGTTCTCGTTTGCCCGCACCTTCACCTGGCCTCTGAAGCGCCGCGACGGCATTCGCAGAGGCGATATCGCGGGCCTCGCCTTCACGGGACTCGGTGTATCGACCGTTTCGACGCTTCTTGACGAGTCGTTCCTCTCCCTCTGGGCCGAGCGACTCGACTTCTTCGTCATCGTTGCCTTCCTCGCAGTGGGACTCCTGTCTCTCTTGCGTTGGGTCGCGGGCAAGCTACACCTCGTTCCGCGCTCGTGGCGCGAGGAACCCGTCAAACCAAAGCGCAGGCGTCCCTCATGACCGGAACCCGGCATGCCACACGAGTCATGCAGTCCCCTTTCGCAAGAATCGGGCTACCCAGATTGAGGCGCGGCGGTAGCCGTGAGGGCACTGCCGAAATGGCGTTCACCATCGCGCTCCTGTGGATCGTCGTGCTTGGCATCGTGCCCATGGTGATCGCAATGGTCATCGGTCTAGCCCAAGGCACCATCGCGGAAGATGTCGCCACACCCGCCCCCTGGTATCCCGCTTTCCCCGTGCTCAGCCCCGGCCTCATCGTTCCGGCGTCGCTGCTGATGTTCATTCTCACCGTCAATCTGCCGCTGCGCACGACCGGCGTCCTGCGGCGGCACGAGATCGCATGGCTAGCCTTCATCGCGTCGGGAGTCGCGATGACAAGCCTGATCCTCGACAATGTTGACGCTTGGTGGTACCAACTGCCCGTCGTCCTCGCGATCGCCGTGGACCTCCTTCTCATCGTGTTGGTCACCGTGCGCTGGGCGCTGGGACGGTTGCATCTTGTGCCGCGTTCGTGGCGTGAGGCCCCCGCCAAGCCGAAGCGGAAGCGCCGCTCGTGACCGACACCGGCTACACAGTCGTCCTTCCAGCGGGATGGTCGATGATCCCCGTCAGGGAGGGCACCGATGCCGCCATCGGCGCGACTATCGACACGCTGCTCACCGGCGTACCCCGCGACTCTCGGCCCGCGCGCGAGCACGTGCTGCGCGACTCCCTGACCTCTCTCGCCGGCGAGGCACGCCGCGCAGGCGGACTCGACCTCATCGTGCCCCTCGTACAACCCTGGATGGTGCCCGCGAGCATGTCGATTCTGATGAGCACCACCGTGGTGGGCCCTGATGTCACCGACGTGGACGAGTTTGCCGCCCTCGCCAGCGAGGGGACCGCGCACGAGGTGGTCGACACGTTCGGCGGGAAGTCCCTGCGTGAACAACGAGACGAACAGCCGCCGGTCGCAGACGCCGTGTCCTGCGCCCGGACACTGACCTACACCTGGCTCCCAGAACGGTGCACCGCGGTGATGGGCACAGCGAGCATCACCGCCACGGCCTTCGTGGGCTATGAACAGATCGTCGACGCCCTCACCGAACTCGCTGACTCCATCCTGACCACGGTGAACTGGAAAGGCGATGCAGGCCTGGATCCTGCGATCGCTGGGGGGACAACATCGGCGGAAGGCGACGCCCCGTGAAGACGCTCAAGATCGAGGCCGATTACGACATGTGGCTTCCCGTGCCAGACACCTGGCCATGGGAGAACTACCCCAACCTGGATGCCTGGGCCACGCGCGTCGGCGACGCGTTTGTCGAGGTCAACGGCTGGGACGAAGAATCTCGCCAGTGGTGTATCGACGCGATGCACGCCCTCTCGCTAGGTACGGGTGACGACGAGTGGCGCCACGTTGCCATTGATGTGGGGGCGCACTGGATCTATGGAGTGAGCGTGTTCTGGCATGACGCGCGCGACGATGAAACGCTCGACGACATCGCGGCCACCGACGACCCGGCGGCGATCCGCCCACCCGAGCGGACGGTCTTCACGACCGAGCACCTGGGCGACGGTGTGCGCTCGCTGCGGTTTGTTGACTCGGGCGAGTCGAAGCACGAGATCGTGGGGATCCTGCAGTTTGGGTTCAGCGCAAACGGCGTCCATATCCAAGTGGTCGCGTCGTCGTACGACCTCACGCTTCACGAAGAAATAATGCCGCTCGTCGACGAGTTCGTGCACACCATCTCCGTGGTCGACGTCTAGCCTCCACACTGGCCACCGACCCGGGCTAGGCGCCGCCAAGCAGCTTGGACATGAAGGCGAGTTGGAGCGCGAGTTGGTGCGCGCCGCCGCCTTCGTGTCCGTTGTACGGGTACACGGCCACGTCCTTCGGCACCGCTCCTGAACGTTCGCCGTAGCGGTTGTAAGCGGCGAAGCACGTCGACGGCGGGCAGACGTCATCCATGAGCGCGATCGACCAGAGCGCCGGCGCGGTCGCCCGCTTGGAGAAGTTGACGCCGTCCACATAGCTGAGCGTGCGGAACACCTGCTCCGTGACGTCCCTGTGCACCGAGAGATACTGGCGAATCTCCGGGTACGGCATCGTGTCGGCCATCGACACGGCTCGCTCAAAGTAGCACAAGAACGGCACGTCGGGCATGACCGCGGTCAGGTCGGGCACTAGGGCGGCGACCGCGATCGCCACTCCCCCGCCCTGGGATGCGCCCTTGAAAGCGACCCGCGAAGAGTCGACTCCAGGGAGTACACGGGCGGTGTCAACTGCGAGAACCGCGTCGGTGATGACGCGCCTGAAGTAGTACTGCTCGGGGTCGAGGATCCCCCTCGTCAGGTAGCCGGGAGTGGCCGCCGTCGATCCTACGGGGTCGGGAGTATCGCCACCCGCGCCCCACGAGCTTCCCTGGCCGCGCGTGTCGAGGATCATGTAGGCATACCCCGCCGAGGGCCACAGCGTGTGCTCGAATGCCAGGCCCCGGCCGCCCCCGTAGCCCGCGATCTCGACCACGCATGGAAGCTGGCCCACCACACCGGCGGGCCGGGCATACCACGCCTTGACCGGGTGGCCCCCAAAGCCTGGGAACGTCACGTCGAACAGGTCCACGTGCGCCAAGCCAGGGGCTACAGGCGTCACGTCAACGTCTCCTGAGGCATCCCGCGCCTCGGCGAGCGTCCGTTCCCAGAACGCGTCAAAGTCGTCCGGTTCGGCGACATCGGGAGCGAAGCTTCGAAGTTGGTCGAGCGGGAGATCTACGTGAGCCACCCGATCATTGTGGCACCGCTACCGTCGCAGGTAGCTCATCAAACGCAGCATCTCCAGGTAGATCCAGATGATCGCGAAGACCAGGCCGTATGCAGCGGTCCACTCCCACTTTGCTGGCAAGCCGTTGCGCACGCCGTTCGCAACAAAGTCGAAGTCGGAGA
>JAYTGI010000033.1:0-2720 GCA_043733605.1 Demequina sp.
CGGCCACGGCTACCAAGGCGGTGATGACCGCGGTGCGACGGGTGGATGGCGGCATGCTGGACCTGACAGATCTCGGCTCGGGGAACTCCGAGCGTAGGTCCGTCGACGGCACGCGCGCAGGTGAACGGGGTCCACCGTTCGGGCCATACCGCCTGGTCCCTTTGGGCGGTATCAGGCCAAAGGGATCCGTCTCCTTCTTGACGAGTGGGAAAGTCGAATCGCAGCCAGATGGCACAGGGTGCATCGAAAACTTAGACGGTTGGCCCGTTGAGGTACGTGAACCGTCACCGCGCCCGGCCCCGGTGGGGCCGGGCTTTTCGGTGTCCCAGTGGCATCTCTGCAGTTGGCACTCAATTCGTGGTACGTTTTACAGGTGGATCCGAACCCGGCCACCCCACCACGCGGGGCCGCGCTGCGCGAGGCTGCTCGGCGCGGTCGGCGTTCGATGAGTGAGAGTGGCGACTCGCCGCAGATCAGGGTGCGGGTGCCGTCACGCCTGCGCGACCTCGCGCAGGAACACGCCCGGCGCACGAACACGACCGTCTCCGAGATCGCACGCGAGGCGCTGGAGCGCGCGCTTCGCCCGCAGCGTCGTGAGGAACGGGTGCAGCTTGAACTGCACCGGGCCCTCCTCAGTAAGTTGATCAGTGACTACGAGGGCGTCCGTGCACTGGCCATGCGCAACCTGACGAGGTCAGGCAACGTTGTCCGGGGGGATCAGGCGGTGGGCTGGCTCGACGAGTGGAAGGCGCTACTGGGCGGCCCACCCGAGCGATTGGTCGATGTCCTACTGGGCGAGGACGAGCACAGCGTGGATCTGCGCCAGGTCAGTCCGTTCGCCGGCGCCTTGAGCGACGACGAGCGCCTGGCCGCGATCGGCCGGGCGGGTCACCATGCGGCGCGCTGACCTCGAGCACACCATCCGAGCGGCAACAGAGATCATTGCGCAGGACTCGATCATCGTCATCGGAAGCCAAGCGATCCTCGGCACATACTCCGAGGATGAGCTACCTGAGCAGGCCACGCAGTCGGTCGAGGTCGAGATGGCGCCGCTCAGCGACGACGCCGCGGCCACTCTGGCGACCGAACTCGACGGCGCCATAGGTGAATGGTCGATGTTCCACAAGACCCACGACTACTACGTCCAAGGCGTCGGCCGTGAAACCGCCATCCTGCCTGACGGATGGGAGGGACGACTCGTGGCGGTGATCGGGCCGAACACCAGTGGACGCACCGGTCTCTGCCTGGATGCCCACGACCTCTGCCTGGCCAAGCTCGTGGCGCACCAAGCAAAGGACCTCGTCTTTGTCGGCGCCCTGATCGAGGCCGGCCTCATCGATCCCGCTGTCCTGGCGGAACGAGTGGAGGACATGCACACCGCCGACCCGCGGAGTCGGGCGACCATCCGGAGTTATCTCGAACACCATCGCCCCAACTGATTGGCTCGACGCAGCCCCGACTTACAAGTGCGAGCGGAAGCCAAGGGCAAAAGGGTACGCGAAGACGGGAAGAGAGGACGGGCCGTGGTCGTGGTTCGTTGGGGCGAGGGTCCATTCCGCCAAACATGTCACCCACAGATGGACGGCTGGTGGAAGGCACCTCGACGAGCGTCGAGAGAGCTTGCCTGGAGGTGTCCTCCGGGAACAGCGAGCGAGGATCGCCGTCGAAAGCCCAGCTGTCGGCGTAGCGAAGGACATCGGCTCCGTCGTGCTTGAGTGGGAGGACCCGTACGAATATGCCCGGTGGATAGCTAAATTCACTATCCACCCCACCCCCCCGGCGGTCGGTTCCAACCCGCATCGAGCACGTCGATGCCGCCGCAATCCTTCTCCGAATCCGACATCCCAGTTATCGTGCTCGAGAGGCCGTCCGTGTCTGGTGAGGCCGACGGAGCTCTCCCGGTTGCCATGGGACGTGGCTGGCAGACCTGGCTGGCAGCTACGGATACCCAGCAACATGAGGCTCTCCTGCTGGTTGTCTCAGACAAGACGGGCGCGCCGACCGAAGCCGACGCGCCCTCCCCCCGCGGCCCGTCAGGACGTGAAGAGCACCTGCTCGTACTTGTAACCAGGCGCGACTTGAACCACCAAATCGGCGGGGTCCGACACCCCGAACGCGAGGGAGAACTTCGCCTCACGACCCGGAAGGACCTTCGTGGTTGGCTTGATGCCGACCTTCTTCTCGGAGTCGAATATGCGTGAGGCTTCCGTGTTGCCTGACTGGGCCGATGCGTTGAAGGAGATGGGGTCATACGGCGTGCTGGAACCGTTGACGACGGTGAACTCGATGACGACGAAGGATTTCGCGCCTTCGACCCCGGCGGCATACTGCGACGGCGTGAACGGTGCGGGCTTGCCGACAGCGACCGAGTCGCGGGGAGTTGGGGCGTTCGGGGCGCGGGTGAAAGTGCGCGCCCCACGCCGTTAGCCGACGATCCGCTCGAACTCGGCCACAGCACGCCCGCCTTTTTGCCGCTGATGGACACGTCACCCCGTCGCCGTTCACGTGAATGGTCGTGTTGCCTCGGATCTCCAACCGGCAGGTGTCGTCCGAGCACGTGGCCACCGGGCAACGGTCAGCGAAGTTGCCGCCCCGGTGGGTATGAGGCCGAGGTTGGACTGCAACACCATTCCGCGAGAACGGAGTCCCACGCGAAGGCCTCAGCTATCGTCAGCGCCAACCTCACGAACAGGAGAAACCGATGGGCTTCCTAGGCAACG
>JAYTGI010000034.1:0-2716 GCA_043733605.1 Demequina sp.
TGTGTCGCGGAACCCGTATGCCACGCCGATTCCAGCGACCGCCACGAGCGATGCGGCGGCTGTCACCATCCCGGGCCACCGGGGGCGCCGCCTCGACACGGAGGCTGGGGAGCGGAGCACGGGTGGGACTTGGGCTGTGCGCGCCACCTCATTCATCACGCTGTCGCGCAGCGAAACGGGAGGCGCCACCGCCTGGGAATCAGCCAAGGTCGCGATCGCTTCCTCGAATCCGAGCGCCTCGTCTCGGCACGGCTCGCACGACGCGAGGTGCCTTTCGAACGTGGCTCGCTCCTCGTCGTCGAGGGCCCCCACAACCCACGGCCCGAGCAGCGAGTGCTCTCCATCGATATTGAGGTTCATCGCTCCTCCTCCCATGCATCGCGCAACTTGATCAGGCCGTCCCTGATACGAGCCTTCGCAGTGCCCAACGGAATGCTGAGAGCCTCTGCGAGTTCCTTGTTGGTGTATCCCTTGAAGTAGGTGAGATCGAGAGCCTCACGTTGACGGGCTGTCAACGCCTCGAGGCCCGCTCGCACACGCTCGGCTTCCCACTTGCCATAGGCCACGTCTACCACGTGGTCCGGTTCTTCGTGTGTTTGTCCCAAGTGCTGGCCATGAGCAAGGAGCCTGTCTGTGTGCGCCTGTTCGGATCGCACGCGATCTACCGCGCGCCGGTGCGCAATCGTGAGGATCCACGCCCGCGCTGATCCCCTCTCTGGGCGGTAGCGAGCCGCCATTCGCCACACCTCGACGAGCGCCTCTTGGGCGACCTCTTCCGCGATCGCCCGATCTCGGACAATACGCAGCGCCACACCAAAGACCGAGCCGCCAATTGCGTCGTAGAGGCTTTCGAACGCCCGCTCGTCGCCGCGCGCACACGCGATGAGGTCCCGTGATAGCGCGGCGGCGCGCTCGTCTGGGCTTGGGGGCGAGGCTTCGACGTCGGGCGTGTCGCGCACGATGCGTAAGGCCCTCTCGTCGGTCATCTTCGGCTCCTCATGTCCAAGGTTCGGTCTGCGTGGTTCCCGATGCGCCAGGAGGTTAGCCGTTCGAGTCGGCGGTTGCCATCGCGTCCTCGGTTGCCATCGCGTCGGGGCTCATCGTTGCCTCTTCGGACATCATCGCATCCGGGCTCATGGTGGAGTCCGAGGACGGCGACGCCTTGGTGTTTCCACAGCCGGCGAGCAGGGTTGCGGCCATCAAGGCGATGGCGGGGAGGACGAGTGCTCGTGTCGTGTTCATGGTGCGCCTTTCGTGAGCGGACGACGGCCGCCGTCTCTGCATGTGATTCGCCGCGGGGCGCGGCACGGATGGGTCACGAACTGTGGGGGTCACCCGAAGGTGAAGGCGTATGCCTGGACTCCCTCGCCCACGTCGATCGTCATCACGTCGTCTCTTGCGTCGCCCGCGTAGAGGTCATACAAGTCCGAGATGCCGTCGATCGAGACCACGTGTTTGGCGGAAGGGTCCGAAGCGAGAGTGACGGTGACGGTGCCCGTACCCCCCAAGACGAGGTGGACATCTGCTGCATAAAAGTGCAGGTAGATGCTGGCATTGGGGCCGGCAACGGCCCTTTCGTTCTCAATTGTCCATTCGCCGCCGTACGAGAAGTAATTGAGTTCCGGCTTCGAATTGCCCGCGAAGTTCACTGGCTTGCCGTACTCCAGGTTCGAATTGTCCGCGTACTGAAGCCTGTCGGCACCGAGGTAGGACTCTTGAGTGCGGCCCTGCGTGTCGTGCCCTGGGTCGGCCGTGACGGGGGCCTCGGCGGGCGCGTCGAGAAGCCGCTGGATGAGGCGCTCCGTTTCCGCGTAGCCGCCCTCGCCGTAGTGGACCTGGCGCACTTTGCCTTGCTGATCGATCAGGTAGTGCGCCGGCCAGAAGCGCTGGTCCCAGGCCTTCCATGTCGCGAATTCGTTGTCGATCGCGATGGGGTAGGTGATTCCGTACCTGCCCGCAGCGTCCTGGACGTTTGATACGACCTTCTCGAACGAGAACTCCGGAGAGTGGACCCCCACGATCGTGAGCCCCTTGTCGCGGTAGCGCTCATCCCAAGCCGTGAGGTAGGGGAAAGTGCGTTGGCAATTGATGCACGAGTAGGTCCAGAAGTCGACCAGCACAACGCGACCCTTGAGGCCCTCGAGCGTCAGGGGAGCGCCGTCCTTGGTGTTGAGCCATTGCTCGATACCTTCGAAGTCGCGGGCGGGCCCGCAGTTCTGCAACTTGTCGGTGGGCCCCTTCTCGCATTGGTCGAAGCTCAAAGCGCCGGACGCGTCGGTGATGGCGGTCGACGACGTATCGCGCCCAGAGAGGCCATCGAGACGGTTCTGCACGCCGGAGTTGTTCTCGATCCTGTCCTGGATCTGCGCGAGAGCCGCGGGAGCGAGCCTTTGGAGGGGTTCTGCGAGGTTCGTGGCGATGACCAGCGCCGTGACGATCAGCACCACTCCGGACGCGATTCGTATCGCTTGGAGCTTGGTGCGCACGGCCTTGATGCGCGCGCCAATGCGTTGACCGGCGACTCCGAACCCAAGTAGAGGTACCGCCACGCCTGCGGCAAAGGCGAGCGTGAGCGCGACGAGTCCCCAGCTGAGGCCGTTCGTTGCCGCCAGCACCGTGATGGAGGCCAAGATGGGCCCCGCGCACGGGACGAACACAAGACCAAGCGCGAGCCCCATGACAAAGCCATTCCCGTCCCTGCTCAGTTGCGGCATGC
>JAYTGI010000035.1:0-2715 GCA_043733605.1 Demequina sp.
GTCGCATTGCACCTGCCCGAACAGAGTGTCGATCACCGCGGCGCCGGGTCCGGCGGTGACGCAGTCGCCATTGGTCGTCTGCGGATTGGCGGGTGCGGATGTGAGGCCGGTTGAGTCGGTGTTGCCGGGTCGACCCGACGACAGAGGGGTGGTCTGTACCAGTCTCGAGAGCCGCCGACTGCCATCGGATCCGCCCAGTCCCCCGATCGACCCGGTCGCTGCCCACGATCAAGTCGTGCGCGGCTACTGCGAACGCGGCCATCACCTACATCAGCGAACGCGTGCGCGGGGGCGAGGCTCTGCCTGTGCGAGCACTCCGCATGAGCGGTGCTTCGCGGAGTGTCGGTTGGCAGTCACGCCGCTGCCTCGCCCTTGTTCGTTGGCTCTCTGGACGAGTCGAAAGCTGGTGGCCCGACCCTCGCGTCCGTCAAGCAGGTGGGTCATTCTCTTCTGACCCTGCGACGGCGGTGAGTTGGGAGGTCGGCCGTCCGGTGACTACGTCCTTCTGCGGCGGGTGACCAGTACGGTCGCGATGCCGATGGCGAGTGCTGCGAGCCCCGCGATGAGCCAGCCCGATGGCCCAGTCACTTCTGTGGTCTCTTGGGCGCCGGGGTTGACGCTCTGTGGTGATTCCGGGGTGGTTGCGGTGGCGGAACCCGCAGGGACGGTGGGGGTCGCGGTTGATGCTGAGGCGGCGGACGGCTTCGTGGGTGAGGCGCTCGATACGGGACTGATGGGTGGGGGTGTGCCGGCTTGGGGAACACGTTCGGGTGTGCCGGTGGGTGGAGGTAGTTGCGTGGGTGCGGGGACGCCGATGGTCACGTCATAAGTTCCTGGTGTCAGCCTCGTCGGCGAGGCTTCGGCGGCGCCGATGGCGGCTCAACCCAGGGTGGCTGCGGAGCCCCCTCAGCGCCTCTCTTGGTGAGGCGCAGGACGCGTGACGTATCGGCCCGAGAGACGTCGCTGGATCAGAAATGTCGTTTCGACTGCGTTACGCGTGTCATCGGTGGCGGTAACTCGTTGTTGCGCCGTCACCCCGCCGGCTCAGCGGTTCCAACGCGGATGCTGACGGCTTGCCACATCCCTCAATCCGGCAGGGCCGTGATGGCCTGCAGGTTTGATGCGGACAGGAAGCGCGATGCGACGGGAGTGCCGAAGCTCGTCGAACGCGTCTGCGTGACGCATTCCCAACGGCTGCAACGGGATCGACGATCCAAGATCGGGCGGCGCAAACGGATGAGGGAACGTCGCTCGCTGACTTTCTGTTACAGCCCGCGAAGAGGAAGTTGAGGAATGTCCGTTCGGCCCTCAACCGTTCGGTTGGTCCGTGCCGTCGAGGGGATGATTGCGCGACCGAGTCGTTGACGGGGCTTATGCGTGCCCCCACCTTGGCCAATGCGGAGCTCTCCGCCCCTCCCGGTGACAGCCGCCAGGGACACGACAAACACCAACTCCCTTGGGGGGGATTCAGCGTGTTTCAGCGCATCCGTGACGCCAAGAACGATGAGAGCGGCTTCACGCTCATCGAGCTCCTGATCGTCATCATCATCCTGGGCGTACTCGCCGGCATCGTGGTCTTCGCCGTCGGCGGCATCACCGACCGTGGCACCGCCTCGGCCTGCAAGGCGGACAAGAAGAACGTCGAGATTGCCTCTGAGGCCTTCTTCGCGAAGAACAACGCCTACGCAGCCTCTATGCCGGCCCTGGTGACCGCGAACTTCCTTCGCGAGGTTCCCACCACGACCAACGGCTATGTGATCTCCTACGTGGCTGCCACGGGCGCCGTGACCGCGGACATCTGCTAGGTCAGAACGCCGGGGAGGGGACCTGTGCCCTTCCCCGGCGCCGCCCGCACACGACAGCTCGAACGCACTGCGAGAGCACATCGGGGAGCCAGCATGACCATGTCCGCACCAACCACCGCGCGCGTCGATGACCTGTTGGCGGCTCTGTGGTCCGCAAAGGGCACCGATCTGCTCCTCACTGTGGGGATGGCCCCGCAGATCCGGGTCCACGGTCATCTCTACCCCGTGGTTGGTGAGCCCGTCCTACGCGAAAGCGACACTCACGAGCTGCTCAGCGAGCTCCTCAACGCGGAGCAGATGCGGGCCTTCGCGGTAGGTCGCGAGTACGACTTCTCCTTCAGCTGGCGTGACGAGGCCCGGATCCGCGGGAACGCGTTCCTACAGCGCGGCATGACCACGGTGGCGCTCCGCCTCATTCCGCGTGTGATTCCCACGATGGATGAGCTCGGGCTCCCACCGGTGATGCACGAGTTCGCGAGTCGGCATCAGGGGCTCGTCCTGGTCACCGGGCCGACTGGGTCCGGGAAGTCCACGACGCTCGCGTCAGTGATCGACAAGGTGAACACCGACCGCGCCTGTCACATCATCACGATCGAGGACCCGATTGAGTACGTCCACGAGCACAAGCGCTCAGCGGTCAACCAGCGGGAGGTTGGCTCGGACACGAACTCGTTCCCCGACGCACTGCGTGCCGCCCTTCGCGAAGACCCAGACGTCCTGCTGGTAGGTGAGATGCGTGACCTCGAGTCGATGCAGTTCGCCCTGACGATCGCCGAGACCGGTCACCTCGTCTTCTCCACGCTGCACACGAACGACACCGCGCAGGCACTCGCACGCATCATCGACGTGTTCCCCTCCGGGCAGCAGTCCCAGGTGCGCGTCCAGTTGGCTGCCGCGCTCACCGGCATCG
>JAYTGI010000036.1:0-18669 GCA_043733605.1 Demequina sp.
CTTGGGTTCTATCAGTCGTTGCAACACCCAGCATTATTCAGGAGTTGCGATGATGGTTCCAGAACAGACAAGACGACCCCCAGCGCGAACGTTTACCGACGACGAGAGAGATTCATTCTTCGCGGCGTTTGAACGACTCGGAAGCATCCGCCTCGCCGCCGAGGAACTCGGCTTCAAGCCCATGACGTGTCGGCATTGGGTAACGCTCGCGGGCATCGACGTGAAGCACGCCCAACGCGCACGACGGACCGAATACTTTCGCCTGCGCGCCGACGCCGTCCCCCGACAAGAGGCAGCCCGGCAGGTCGGGTTGAACATTCGCACTGCCATCGACTGGGACCAGGGCATCCGGCACGCCGGCAACCGCCGCGTCCTGCCTGATGGGCGCATCATCGACTACAACAAGACCGTGACCACCCTGAGTGATTCCCATGTCCGCCTGACGTCGGCGCAACTGAAGCCCATTCATGCCCGCTTCTTGTCGCTGCTCGATCGGGAAGCAATCCGGGATCTCTCCGGCACCGGCATGTCGATCCGTTCGATCGCTACGACGCTGCATCGTGCTCCGTCTACGATCAGCCGCGAAATCATCCGCAACAGCCAGGTCAACCTGAGCTACCTTCCCTACGCGGCCCAGCGCGCCGCCGCCGGGCGCCGCCCGCGCCCTCGAGCGGGGAAGCTGGTGGAGCAGACACGGCTGCGCGGGTTCGTGCAGGAGAAGCTACGGATCCATTGGTCTCCCGAGCAGATCTGCCACGCTTTGATCAAGGAGTATCCGAATGATCAGGAGATGCGTGTGGTTCCCGAAACGATCTACCAGGCGCTCTACCTGCAGGCCCGCGGCGGCCTACGGCGAGAGGTCCAAGCCGCGTTGCGCACCGGGCGCACGCGCCGCAAACCACAGAAAACAGACCAGGCACGTCGGCCCCGGTTCCGGGACCCGATGGTGATGATCGCCGACCGCCCACCCGAGATCGAGGACCGTGCCATACCTGGCCACTGGGAAGGGGACCTCATCACCGGCAGCGCAAACCAGTCCGCGATAGGCACCCTGGTCGAGCGCACCACCCGTTACGTGATGCTCGTCCACCTGCCCGGCGCCCACACCGCAGAAGCCGTCCGCGACGGCCTCGTCGCCACGATCGCGACCCTGCCAGCACACCTGCGCGGGTCGCTGACCTGGGACCAGGGCTCAGAAATGTCGACCCACAAATCCTTCACCACGGCCACCGACATGCCGGTATATTTCTGCGACCCGGCCAGCCCGTGGCAGCGCGGATCGAACGAGAACACCAACGGGCTGCTGCGCCAATACTTCCCCAAGGGCACCGACCTCACCGTTCACGGCCCCGAGGACCTCGAGCACGTCGCCCAGGAACTCAACGGCCGACCCCGCAAAACGCTCGACTGGGCCACCCCCGCCGAGCAATTCCGTGATCTACTCATCAGTACCTAACCACCCCAGTGTTGCAACAACCACTGGAATCCAAGTGGCGAAAAGCGGCACAAAATGCGCCATTGCGTGAGAAACGGCTGAGGTTCTCGCGTTCCCTGCCATTCGGGGCAAGCGCTACTAAGCGGGCCCAGGGACAACAATCGGTGTGCTGGGATCCACGCCCTTCGAAATGGTGATCGTTACTGTCGTGTTTGGCGGGACCCTGTTGCCCGCTGCCTGGTCCTGCGCGACGACTTTGTCTTTTTTGGCGGGGTCGGGGTCAAAGACCTTCTCCGCCGTCGCCACGTTGAGGCCCGCTGCCTGCAGGAGCGCTGTAGCCTCACTCTCCGTCTTGCCGATCACATTGGGCACCGCGACGGTCGAAATCGCCTTGGCGATCTGAAGGGTCACGGTCGAGCCTTGAGGCACCAGGCCGGGCTTGGGGGTCATGTCATACACGGTGTTGGGATCCGCCTGGTCCGTCTCGACGTCCTGCGCATCCACGACCAGGCCCAACTTAATGAGGATCTGTTGCGCCTCGGTGCTTGAGAGTTTGCGTAGTTCTTGAAGGTCGACCTGACCGTCGGAGACGTAGAGCGTCACCGAGGAGTCGCGGGCGACGCTCGTGAGGGCCGCAGGGACCGTCTTGGTGGCGCGATCGGCCACGATGTCCGGATCGTGATCGGTCTCGACCGTTGAGATCTTCAGGCCCGCGGCCTCGATGGCCTTCACGGCGTCCGCTTGAGCCAGCCCACTGACGTCGGGAACGTCGACCATGTCGGCACCGGTGGATACCCATACGGTGACGGTCGACTTCAATGGCACCTTCGCGTTCGCCGCCGGATCGGTGCGCGTGACGTGGCCAACTTCGACGGTGTCGGAGGGTTCTTCCTTGATGTCTGCGACGAGCTCGAGCTTGGTGAGCGCTGCCTCGGCATCGGCCTGCAAGCGATTCTCGAGGAACGGAACCGTCACCGTCGCGGGCGCGGGCGTGACGTTGTCTGAGTTCTTGTTCGCGAGCGAGAACAGACCCACTACGAGCACGATGAGAGCAATGACGGCGGCAGCCGCGATGGCGATCTGGACCATGAGGCGCCTGCGGCGGGGGTCATCCTCAACGAGGTACTCCTCGGCGATCACGGTGCCAGACGCCGGCGAGGGGGCCCTGGGCGGCATCGATGAGCCGCCCATGACGGAACCCCAAGCGCCAGCGCTCGCGGCGGGCATGATCGCCGTCGCGCCGATATCCGCTCCGGCGTTCGCGTCGTGCCCCATGGCCCCCGTGGCCGCGGCAACGCCCAGCGCGCCCGCGGCAACGCCCAGAGCGCCCGCGCCGACCACGTGCGTACCGGTCACCGGACCAGGAATCACGCCCATCGCGCGCTGCAGGTCGGCCGTGAACTCTTGGGCGGTGGAGTACCGCATGTTGCGGTCCTTCTGGAGCGACTTCGCAACGACGGCATCGAGCTCTGGCGGGACGTCAGACGCGAACTGTGAAGGACGCGGCGCGGGCTCGCGCACGTGCTGGTAGGCGACGGACACCGGAGAGTCCCCCATGAAGGGAGGCCGGCCGGTGAGGAGCTCAAACAGCAAGCAACCGGTCGAATACAGGTCGGAACGGGCGTCGACGTTCTCGCCGCGAGCTTGCTCGGGCGACAAGTATTGAGCCGTGCCGACGACGGCCTGCGTCTGCGTCATCGTCTGGCCTACGTCCGCCAAGGCGCGGGCGATGCCAAAGTCCATGACCTTGACGGCGCCGGTCGGTGTGAGCATGACGTTGGCGGGCTTGATGTCGCGGTGAACGAGTCCCGCATGGTGCGCGTAGTCGAGCCCTGCGAGCACGCCCTCGGTGATCTCGACTGCCTCCTCGATGGGAGCGGCGACGTCGCCCTTCAGGATGTCGCGAACCGTGTGGCCCTCGACGTATTCCATGACGATGAAAGGCACAGCTTGGAGGATGCCGTTGTCGTTCCGGAACTGGTCCTCGCCTGTGTCATACACGGCGACGATGGCGGGGTGATTGAGCCCCGCGGCGGCTTGGGCCTCACGGCGAAAACGGGTCTGAAACGACGGGTCGCGCGCGAGGTCGGCGCGCAGGATCTTGATGGCAACGCTGCGGCCGAGGCGCGTGTCGTAGCCGATATGGACTTCCGCCATACCGCCGCGACCGATCAGGTCGCCTACCTCGTATCGACCCGCGAGGATCCTTGGTTCGTCGTTCATCGTGTTCCTTGCCTATCAGGCACAATCGCCGTTCTTGGGTTCATTGTGGCATTTCCGCTAGACATGTCGCCTCGGTGGCGCGTCGGGATGGGGTCTGTAGCGTTTGGGAGCGATCGAAGGAGGCATTGCCCTGTGGGGTGCGTGGCCCGTTCGCGTGGGCCGAATGGCCTGGGGCGCACCCTTTTCTCGCATCGCCCGCTGGGCATTGGTGGGTAGACGCATGTCGGTGAGGATGCGTTCCAGCTCGGCCGCGGTCCCCGGGCGCCTTCGAGGGTTTTTCTCGAGCAGATCCATGATGAGCGCCGCCAGGGGAGGAGAAACGCTCGACGGCAGTGCGGGAACGGCCTCGTTGACTTGCGCGATCGCGATGTCCACGGGCGACGACGCCGTGAAAGGGCGTCTGCCCACGACGGCCTCGTACGCGATGATCCCGAGCGCGTACAGGTCGGATGCGGGGGTTGCCGGTTTCCCCAAAGCCAGCTCTGGCGCAAGGTATTGCGCGGTTCCCATGACCATGCCTGTTGCAGTGAGCGCCGTCTGGTCCTTGCTTCGCGAGACGCCAAAGTCGGTGATCTTGACGTGGTCCTCGCCCTCGATCAGCAGATTCCCTGGCTTCACGTCACGGTGCATCACGTGAGCCTCGTGAGCCGCTTGGAGGCCCCTACAGGTTCCAATCATGATGCGGACGAGCCGGTTCTCGTCGACGGTGATCTCGCGTTCAAGGACCGTAGACAGCGGTTCTCCCTCGACCAGTTCCATGACCAGGTAGGCCGTGCCAGCCTGATCCCCGTAGTCGTATACCTGGGCGATGTTCGGGTGCATGAGTCCCGCAGCGTTGCGCGCCTCATTGTTGAACCGCTTGAGGAACGTCTCGTTGTTCTGGGCCTCTTCCTTGAGCACCTTGACGGCCACAGGCCTGTCGAGTTCGCTGTCGATGCCGCGCCACACCTCGCCCATGCCGCCCACGGCGAGCAGCGAGCGCAACACGTAGCGGCCCCCAAGTGTGGTTCCCCCCTGTAGCTGCATTAGTTGCCCCCCGCCGCGTTTGCTAGGGCCGCCTCGATGACGGCCTTGGCAATTGGGGCGGCGACCTTGCCTCCTGTTGCTTCGTTCCCGATGTCTCCGCCGTTCTCCACCAACACCGCAACCGCGACCGTGGGGTTCTCTGCGGGGGCAAAGGCGACGAACCAGGTGTGGGGCGGGGTGTCGAGGCCCGTCTCGGCGGTGCCCGTCTTCCCCGCGACCGAGACCCCATCGATCTGAGCTGAGGTACCGGTGCCCTGGTTGACGACGGCCTGCATCATGACGGTGAGCGCCGCAGCGGTGTCGGGACTCATCGGCGTCGACAGCCTCTCGGCCTTTGTCTGCTTGATCACGCGCAACTCGGGGTCGCGCACCTTGTCAACGAGATAGGGCTTCATGAGCTCGCCCTTGTTGGCAATCGCGGAGACCACCATCGCCATTTGCAACGGCGTTGCCCTGACGTCGAATTGGCCGATCGCCGACTGGGCGACCTGGGGCGCGTCGGGCGAATCCGGCAGGCGCGACGGAGTCACCTTGAGCGGAATATCCAGCCCGGAACCCCAACCAAAGTTGGCTGCCATGCTCTCCACCGCGGGCCAGCCCAGGTCCATCGCGAGCTTGGCAAACGCGGTGTTGCACGAGACCCGCAGGGCCTCGAGGAGCGTGATCTGGTCCGTGGGGCCGCACCGTTCGCCGCCGTAGTTCTTGATAGTCGCGGACGTGAGAGGAAGCGCGAGTTCTTGGGGCGCGTCGATCACGGTGTCTGGGCTGTAGCCGGCTTCGAGCGCGGCCGCGGCCACCACCAGCTTGAAGGTCGACCCTGGCGGGTAGGTGTCTCCACCGATTGCCCTGTTGATCAAGGGATTGGTTTGGTCGCTCACCAGCGATTGGTAGAGGCGGTTCGACTCACCCGACGAGTGGACTGCTAGCGAGGAAGGGTCGTACGACGGGGTCGACACCATCGCGAGGATCGCGCCTGTGCGCGGATTGATGGCAACAACGGCGCCTTGCTTGTCTCCGAGCGAGTCATATGCCGCTTGTTGGACGGCAGCGCTGATCGTGAGCTCGACGGAAGCGCCTTGCTGTTCGGTGCCCGCGACAAGTTCGCCGAGTCGCGTCCAGAACAGGGCGTCCGCCGAGCCGTCGAGAAGCCCGTTCTCGGTCGCCTCGAGAGCCGAGCGACCTGGCCCGATCGAGTAGTAGCCGGTGACGGGTGCGTAGAGCGGGCCATTGGCGTAGGTCCGCTGGTAGTTGAAGGGATCGTTGACGGGTACCGAGGTCACGATCGCCTGGCCGTCGACGATGATGGGCCCTCGGAACGACCCAAACTGCTTATACAGGGTGCGGACGTTGCGGGGGTCTTCGCCCAACTGGTTTGACTTGACGAATTGGACCCACGATCCCGCGCCCATGAGAGCAAGGAACAAGAGCAGCACCACCACCGAGAGGCGCCTGATCGGTTCATTCATCGCGTCACCTCTTGCTCGGTGGCGGTGGCGGTGGCGGTGGCGGTGGCACCATCGGAACGGGCACTGTGCCCTGTTCGGTGCCCGCATCGGGCGCAGCGTCGACAAACGGCGCAGCGTCGACAAAGGGCGCAGCGTCGACCTTTACTGGGCGCCGCTCTTGCCCCGCCGCGGGCACGCCGCGCAGGGGCGCGTCCGTGGCCGACGCCCTCGCGAGATCGGAAATGCGCATAAGAATCGCGATCGCGATCCAGTTGGCGATCATTGACGAGCCGCCGTAGGCGAGAAATGGTGTGGTGAGCCCGGTGAGGGGAATGACGCGTGTCACGCCGCCGACGACGACGAAAATCTGGAGAGCCATTGAGAAGCCAAGGCCAACGGCAATGAGTTTGCCGAAGCCGTCACGGACGCCGATCGCGGTGCGGAGCGCGCGCTGCACCACCACAAGGTAGAGGGCGAGCACTGCCATGAGTCCGGTGAGGCCCAACTCTTCGGCAAGGGTAGCCACGATGAAGTCGGATTCCGCGTAGGGCACGAGGCCGGGCGAGCCGGCGCCAAGGCCGGTACCGAACAGGCCCCCTGAGGCCATGCCGAACAGTCCCTGAACCAATTGGTAGGAGCGGCCGGAGTCATACACGGAGGGGTCGAGCGCATGCAGCCACGAGTCGTACCGCGACGCGACGTGAGCGAAGATCGTCCCCGCGGCGACCGCGCCCACCGCGAAGAGCGCGAGGCCGACGAGGACCCACGAGATCCGCTGGGTTGCGACGTATAGCATGGCCACGAACAGGCCAAAAAAGAGCAGCGAAGCGCCCAGGTCTCGCTGGGCAACTTGCACCAGCAGGGCGGCGGCCCACACGATGAGCAGCGGCCCGAGGTCACGGGGCCTTGGCAAGCGGATGCCAAGCACCTTGGGTCCAGCGAGCGCGAGTGTGTCGCGGTTGGAGACCAGATAGCCAGCGAAGAAGATGACGAACGCGATCTTGGCGAACTCGCCTGGCTGAAGGGAACGCCCGAACAGCGAGATCCAGATTCGGGCGCCGTTGACCTCGCGCCCCACCCCAGGGACCAGCGGAAGCATCAGGCCAACAAGGCCAAGTACGCCGGCCGTGTAGGTGTAGCGACGCAGCAAACGGTGATCCTTCAGCAGGCCGATGACGAGCATCGCGCCCACGATCCCCACCAGGGCCCATACCTCTTGAGTCTCGGCGAAGTGCGTGACCCTGCCGCGTTCGGCATACGCGAAGTCGACGCGGCGGATGATCGCGAGGCCAAGACCGGACAGCGCGAACGCCGCAGGTAAGAGGATTGGGTCCGCTGCGGGCGCGCGCAGTCGCACCACCATGTGGGCCGCGACCGCCAGGGCAATCACGGCGATCGCGTAGACGCCAAGTGACGCGCCGATGCCCCCGCCCGCGTTGGCATCCACGAACGCGCGCGCGCCCAGGCTGATCGCGCAGGCGAAGACTAGAAGCACCGCCTCGGAGCGTCTGCCGACGCGCACCGAGACCTCGAGGACCGTCGCCACTATCTGTCGGCTCTCAACGATTCGACGATCGTGCGGGCCTCCGAAAGACTGTCGGTCCGTAACCCCGAATCGAGGCGTTCCTTTTCAAACGGCTTGAGTGAGGACACTGACAGGTCGGTCACCTCTGCAACCGAGTGCAAAGAGATGGGCCCTAGGGTCTGGGCGACGCCCTTGTAAATCACGACGTGTTGGGCGTCTGAGCTCACGTAGTACTGGGTCTGAGTCCAGGAGTAGGCGCCCCATAGCCCAGCGACGACAACCAGAAGAGCGGCGAACGGAAGCAGCCACGGCTTGATCCTGATCCAGCGACCGCTTCGGTCCTCCTCCTCGTCTTCCTCAGAGGGGGCGGACTTGAGCTTGGCCGCCCGTCCGGCTGACGATTCGGAGCCTTGAGTGGGCCGTTTGCGGTCGCGTGCCGCCGAGCCGACGATTTCGTTTGGGGCCGTCTTGGTCCTCGCGCCGGGGGCCGCATCGATGTCGACCACGTCGCCGATGATGCACGTCACGTTGTCAGGGGCGCCCGCCGCGAGAGCCAAAGCGACCAAGGCATCGGCGCAACCGCCCGGATCGTCTACTTCGCCCAGGGTCGTGAGCATCGTGGATCGCGAGACGACACCCGACAGGCCATCGGAGCAAAGCATCCACCTGTCGCCAACGCGCGCCTCACGCACGGAGATGTCCACAGGAACGTCGGCATCGATGTCGCCGAGGACGCGGAGCACGAGGTTGCGCTTGGGGTGGTTTTCCGCGTCGGCCTGCGAGAGGCGGCCCGTGTCGACCAAGTGCTGAACAAAGGTGTGGTCGGACGTGACCTGATCGAGCACGCCGTCGCGCAAAAGGTAGCCACGAGAGTCGCCGATGTGCGCCATCGCGAGAGACGAGCCCGAACGCAGAATCGCGGTGACGGTGGTGCCCAGTCCGGACAGCTCCGGGTCGTTGTGTGCGCGCTCGACGATGTCGGCGTGAGCGTCGGCGATGGCCTCCTTGAGGCGGTCGAGGGCCTCGTCCTGGCCGAGAGCCTCGCCCTCGAGAGCCGCCAGGTGACCCATGGCGATCGATGACGCGATGTCGCCACCTGCGGCGCCGCCCATGCCGTCTGCAACGGCGATGAGGTGCGGACCGGCGAAGCCGGAATCTTGATTGTCCGCGCGCACCAACCCGACGTCGGATCGCGCGGCAAAGCGGAGGGTCAAGAACATGTCACGACCTTAATTCGAGCGTGGTGGAGCCGATGCGGACGCGCTCGCCGAGAGCTAGGGGCACCGGGTCGTCGATCCGTTGGTTGCCCAGGAAGGTGCCGTTCGTCGAGCCGAGATCCTCGACAAACCACTGGCCGTTCTCGGGAAAAATGCGGCAGTGTCTGGCCGACAGGAAGTCATCCTCGACCACGATCGTGCAGGTGGACGCGCGGCCGATGAGGATGGATGCCTCGCCGAGCGGCAGCGTGGTGCCCTTGAGCGAACCCGACACGATCGCGAGGTGTTTGGCCGCGGGGCCTCGCGTGGAGACCGAGCCTGGCCGCACTCCCAACGATGCACGAGCAGGGGCCGCCGAGTTCTGCGACTTTGCATCCGGACGCGGCTTACGGTGCAGGCCTCGCCCGCGAGAGGTGACGCGCGTGCCGTACAGGTCCGATCTCAACACGCCGATCGCGACCAGCACCATTCCCCATAAGAGGATGAGGTAGCCGAGCCGGAGCAGCGTGATCGAGAGCTGGCTCATCAGTCATCCTCTTCGGCTGGCAAGCCATCCCAATAGAGGATTGTGGTGCGGCCGATGGTGACGGCGTTTCCGTCGACCAGCGTGACCTCCCGGATGCGCTGGTCCTCGACAAAAGTGCCGTTCGTGGACCCGAGGTCGGTAAGGATGGTGCCGTATTCGGTGCGCTCGAAGCGCGCGTGCAGGCGGCTCACTCCCGTGTCGTCCACCGTGAGGTCGGCCTCGGTGCCGCGACCCACGGTCGTGGCGGTTCCGGTGAGGTGATAGCGCTTGCCGTCGATGTCGAGCAGCGGGTAGCGCGACTGGCCGTTGCTGGTGCCCGCTGGCGCGGCGGGGCCGCGCGTAGAGCGGGACTGCACGGAGTAGCGGCCCGTGGCGAGCGAAATGTCCTCCTCGAAGCGCACCGCGACGGGGCCCACAAAGCTGTAGCGTTGCCTGTCGGCGTGATCGTGGAGCGCGTCCTCAAACTCCCTGGCAAGGGCATCGTCGCCCCACGCCTGGACGTTTTCGATGTCGGCAGGGCTTAACACGAGCACGTACTCGTTGGGCACCACGGTCCGTTGGCGGTCCACCACTGCCGCCCTCGCGTCGCATTCGCGCTTGAGGGCGCTCGACAATTCAACCGGCTTCACGCCGGAACGGAACGTCTTAGCGAACGCGGACTGCATCACGTTCTCGACGCCCTTCTCAAAGCGATCGAGGACACCCATACCTTGAATCGTAACGTGCGAGGTCCGCGACGCCTTTTCGCCTCGCTTGTGCGCGACCTTGCCCGGCGGTGCGCGGCGCGTGGTGGCGACCTTGCCCGGCGCCGCGGATCCGGCGATCTGCACGGATCCGGCAGGGACGTGGCCGCTCGTGTCGGTCACGAATGTGGTGGGCGAGGTGACTTAATGCGCACTCACGCACTGGGCTGCTCGCCGTTTCGATTGACCTCGCTCGCCGTTTCGTCGGGCGCTCCACACGCGCAGGGCCAGGTAACTAAGCCTCGTCGGACCCCATGCCGAGCGGCGCGCGCAGCGGCCACTCGTCACCATCGAGCACTACTTGGGCGGCGGCTCCGGTGATGGGGTTCACCACAATGGGCGCCAACAGATTGGCAGTGGTCGCCTCGTCCCCACCGGGGTGAACCACAGCGAGCATCACTGGCTGCGTGGTCTCGTCCAGGCCAAGGGAGGTGCGCACGCTCGCGGAGACCGCGGGCGCATACCCAGGGAAGTACGCCTGAGGGGGGATGACGAACAGGCGAACGCCCCCGAGCTCAAGACTGCGAAGCGCAAACAGGAAGCCCGACTCATCGAGAGCGGTGAGGTCAAAGCGGGTCAGCGCGGCCATTCCCGGAGGCGGCTCCACAAAGACCAACTCATCGGGGAGCTCCCGCAACTGGCTGCGAGCCCCGTCGAGTGCGACGGCGACGCTCATCGGAGGTAGTCCATGAGGGTGGGCTGCAACACGCGGGCCCCAGCGCCAAGGGCGCCCTGGTAGGCGACCTCCTGCATCTTGAGTTCCATGATGGTCTCCGCCAGGTTGATGTCCTCGATACCTGAAATGCTAGACGTAGTGTCCTGCATTTTCGCGGTGATCAGGGATTGGGCGTCGGTCACTTGCTTGTACCTGATGCCCACATTGGCCACTTGAGAGAGCATTCCGCTGAGCTTGGTGTCGATCTCGCTTAGGCGTCCCGTCAGTTCGGGGGTGCCGCGCAAATCGGCCGAGATCGTGTCAAGCAACGCGAAGACGGACGTCCCGCCTTGGCCAAACACGGCCACGCCGTCGGAGTCGACGCGAACGGTCGCATCGGGAGACAAGCGTCGCTCAACTGTCGCGCCAGCGGTGCCGTGCCACGTGTATGGGGTCGCGCTCGAGGCATCGTCGAAGGCGACGCCATCGCCAGTGGTGCCCGCGAACACCGCACGGCCCTGGATGGTGGTGTTGGCGAGGTCAAGGAGCTGATCGCGAATGCCGTCGATCTCGGTGGCGATCGCTTCGCGTGAAGCGGCGCCCACACTGCCGGAGCTGGATGCCTGAACCGTGAGGTCCCTCACGCGACCCAAAGCGCGAATCGATGCCTGCATCGCGTTGTCGGTGGTTCCCAGCCAAGCGATGCCATCGTCGGCATTGCGTGAAGCCTGGGTGGCCGCCGCTTGGTCGGCTCGCATAGCCATCGTTCTGCCGGTTGCGGTCGGGTCGTCCGACGGCTTCGTGATGGTCTTCCCTGACGACATCCTTGCCTGGAGGTCGGCCATGCGACCCAGGTTGGTCTGCAGGTTCGCGAGCGTGCTGCGCTGAATGGTCTGCTGCGTCACTCGATTAATCACGGGCTACCTCCCAACCAATCCTGTGCGGTTGATAAGCGTGTCAAGCATCTGGTCGATCGCCGTGAGAACGCGAGCCGCGCCCTCATACGCCCGCTGGAAACTGAGCATATTGGTCATCTCTTCATCTACATCGACGCTTGCGTTGCTGCGTTGAAGGTTCTCAGCAACCGAGCGCGAAGTCTCGGACACCGCCGCCTTGCGAGTCGCCGCCTCGCTCGTGACGCCAAGGTCGACCACAAAGTTGCGCCAACCAGCGTCCGGGCTGCTATTGCCCTCGCGAAGTTGTGAGATCTGGTCGGCGATCGATCCGTCGAGCGAACCGTTGGCCGTGTTGGCGGCCGCGACCATGTTCGGGTCGGTAATGGAAACAGACAGCCCGATCGCGGCGGGAACGCCCGCGGCGAGCGTGAAGAAGTCGACGCCCGTGTCGCTTGGCGGCGCCGCCAGTGTCTGACCGCCGGAGTGGATCGCGTTGACTGCGTTCGCCACATTGGTGGCCAGGTCGTTGACCTTGGAGATCGCGTTGGCGATGGGGCCGCCGTAGGAGCCCGGCTGCAACGACGTGAGGGTGCCCGCAAGTGATCCGCCGTCCAGAACGAGTGGCGTGCCGGTCGAGGACCACGTGAGGTGCACCACGTTTGTCACCGTGGGCGGTTCCTGGATCGCGGGGCTCATGGCGTACGCGCCGTCGACCTGGATGGCTTGAGCGCGGTCGCCGCTCACGAGCGGGTTGCCTGCGACCATCACGTTGACGGTGCCGTCCGGCATTGCCCGCGACGATGCCCCTACTAGCCCTGACAGTTGGGTGATGAGCTCGCTGCGCTTGTCGATCAGTTCGTTGGCCGAGCCTCCCGAGACGAGCACCCCGCGGATCTGGTTATTGAGGTCCGCAATCGAACTGGCCGCCGAGTTCACTTGGGAGACAAGCGCGGTCGCTTCGGTGCGCGCCTGGTCCCACTGACCCTGGTACGCCCTGTACGTGTCCGCGATCTGATTTATCAGTGTGGCGGCCTTGCCGATGAGGGCCGTGCGGGTCGCCCCGGAATCTGGCGCGTTTGACACGTCCTCCCACGCCGCCCAGAACTGCTGAAGCCCCGCAGCCAAACCCGTGTCACCCGGCTCGGCCACGACCGATTCGAGGCGGCTGAACGTGGTCGCATTGGCGGAGTTGTATGACGCCTGGCTGGTCTGGTTGCGCACCCGCGCGTCGAGGAAGTCGTCTCCCAAACGGGCGATGCCGACGGAGGCCACCCCGTTGCCAGGCCCGAGCGCCGTCGAAAACAGCGAAGGGACCGACGTCGCGTCGACCGACTGCAAGTCGGCACGCTGGCGCGTGTACCCCACCGTGTTTGCGTTCGCGATGTTTTGTCCGGACACCTGGAGAGCCTGCCGTTGCGCATTGAGCGACGACAGTGCGGTGGACAGACCGGAAAACGTACTCATCTGTTACAGCGCCTCATCCAACAAGAAGGACGCGTCGACCGCCTGCGCGGAACCGCCCTTGGTGTTATAGGTGCTGACGGTCGCGCTGATTCCCATGAGTGCCTCTTGAGTGGCGCGCACGGACTGCGACAAGACATCCCTATTGGAGTGGGCGAGCGCATCGATCTGCGCGGTCACGTCAGTGAGCGCAACGTGGTGGCCGCGCAACAGGTCATTCCACGGGCTTGGAGCGGCCTTCACGAGCTCAAGGAGGGAGGAACCCTCAGGGATTCCGACTTCGCGCGCGGCGTCGTCCGCCTCAATTGCGCGCCCAAGTTCGACGCCGCGAATCTGATCGAGAACCGACTCGACCTCGCGCGTCGCACGCCCAAGCCAGCGCGTGCGCCCGCTCGTGAGCACGAGCTCTTCCTCTTCGAGCTTGAACAACAGCATCTCGAGTAGCTCTCGTTCGCGCCACAGCGCTGTGGACAGTTCGTTGAGTCCCATGGCGACTCCCTCACTCTCGGGCGGCTATCCGGTATCCGTCCATGTCTTTCTTATCGGCAGTTAGCAGCCTTCTGTGACAAGTCTCACTTGACCTCTTTTCACACCCCTGGGGGTGTCGTTTGCTGCCCCCGAATCTGGGACCTCCTCGGTGTGGAAAGTAGGACTCGTCACATGGCCCCGCGGACCAACCGGACAAAAGGATTCCTGGCGTGTCGTGTGACATTTCCCGCTGTGAGGGGTGATAAGGGTCACGTGAAAGGTCGCACCTTGTCGACGTCGCGTCCGGTCTCCAGTATTGGCGACATGAACGACGAAACCATTCGATCTAACGCCCTGGTGGAGCAGCACCTGGCCTTGGTTGGCTACAACGTGAACGAGGTGCTCGCTCGCGTACCTTCGCACGTCTCTCGGGCTGATTTATCTTCGGCAGGGGCGATGGCATTGGTACGTGCCGCCCGTTCATTCGATGACTCCAAAGGAGTCCCCTTCGCCCGCTACGCAGCGTTGCGTATCCGCGGCGCCCTCATTGATGAACTGCGTTCCATGGACTGGGTGCCTCGCGGCGCGCGCCGCAGGGCGCGTCAGACGTCGGAGGTGTCCGACGAGTTGACGGGCCAGTTGGGACGCACGCCCACCAAGCAGGAACTTGCCCAGGCGCTCGGCGTCAGCGTAGCGGAGGTCCACGCGGCTCACGCCGACGCCGGCACCCGCGTGCTGTCGATGGACGCCTTCGACGGAGCCGTTGCCGACATGGTGATCGACAGCTCGGTGGGTCCGCTCGATGCGCTGGTCAACGCGGAGCAGTTCGAGTACTTGCGCACGGGAATCTCGTGTCTTCCTGAGAAGCTCCGATACGTGGTCGAGCAGCTCTTCTTTCACGATCGCCCCGTGATCGAGCTAGCGGATGAGATGGGCCTGACGCGTTCGCGGATCAGCCAACTGCGCACCGAGGCGCTGTCCTTGCTCAAGGACGGTCTTCGCGCCAACCTCGACGCGGACGGCACCCCTAAGGTCGATCCCACTGAGGGAGTGGTCGAGCGTCGTCGCAAGGCGTATTACGCGTCGATCGCCGCTCGCACCGCAGAGTCGCGGGGAGCGGCAGCCGTCGCACCCTCGGTCGACGCAGCAGCCCAGGCGTGGGGGCGCGTTGCAAGTTAGTCGTCGCTCGCCCCTGGTCTCACGAGGACCACGGGCGAGCGTCTTTCTGTCTGGGGCAAGAACCGTCTTCAAAAAACTCAACACTGACCGCTAGCGGACGATCAAGTAATTGCTCGCCCAGGGAAGGGCGGCAGCAAGACCTAATTCACGGAGGAGAAGCATCATGAGCCTTTCGATTAACCAGAACATTGCGGCAATGAACTCATACCGCAACCTGTCCAACACGCAGAACGACTTGAGCAAGTCGCTCGAGAAGCTGTCAAGTGGCTTCCGCATCAACCGCGCGGCCGACGACGCAGCCGGCCTCGCGATTTCTGAAGGCCTTCGTTCGCAGGTGGGTGGCCTCAAGGTCGCAGCTCGCAACGCTCAGGACGGCATTAGCGTCGTCCAGACCGCTGAAGGTGCACTCAACGAGAGCCACGCGATCCTGCAGCGCATGCGTGACCTCTCCGTTCAGTCCGCCAACGACTCGAACGACGGTAACTCCCGCCTGGCAATCAACGCGGAAGCAACGGCTCTCAAGGACGAGCTCGACCGGATGGCGGACAAGACCACCTACAACAACGTGAAGCTGCTTGACGGCACGTTCAAGACCAAGCAGTTCCAGGTCGGCTACGCGGCTGGCGACACCATTGCGGTTGACGTCGTGTCGACCGGTGCACAGGGTGCCAAGGCCACGTTCGCAACTCCCGCAACGACGGCCGCCACGGCGACCTTCACGTTGGGTGGAGTAGCCGTCACCACGGCAGCGCTCACCGTGTCGACCAACTCCACGAACATCGCTGGCCAGTTGAACGGCAATGCGGCCTTCTCGGCCGTGTTCTCCGCCAAGGTCAACACCGCTGGTGGACTTGAGGTTGAGGCCAAGGACAAGAGCCTGACCGGCACCATCGTGGTGTCCGGCACCGGCCTCTCGGCATCGACCACGTCCGTGGCTGCTGCTGCCGGATCCGGCGGCTTCTCGGCCACCGCTCTTGGTGTCACAGGCGTCGACCTCACCAGCCAGTCAGGAGCCAACGCGGCAATCGGCCAAATCGACACCGCCATTCAGATGGTTTCCACCTCTCGTGCAAACCTTGGTGCCCTTCAGAACCGCTTTGAGCACACCATCAAGTCCGTGAACGTGTCCGTGGAGAACCTGTCGGCTTCTGAAAGCCGCATCCGCGACACCGACATGGCGTCCGAGATGGTGCAGTTCACTCGCGGTCAGATCCTGTCGCAGGCCGGCACGGCCATGCTTGCGCAGGCGAACCAGATTCCGCAGGGCGTTCTTTCGCTCCTTCGGTAATACGACAGGCTGACCTACCTCGGTAGGAACGCCATACGTCGCCAACCGGCGGCGGGACGCTTTGCCCGAGCCGTCCCGCCGCCGTCGGCGCACCCCTAGAACGACGCAGTAGGAAGCAAGACCGACATGAGGAAGGTGGAGGACCATGGCGACGATGGGTATCGACGGCCTCGTATCGGGCCTGGATACGACCACTCTGATCAACAACCTCATGTCGATCGAGGCGGGTCCCCAGACTCTTCTGAAGGCAAAGCAGTCCACGGCTCAAGACATCTCCACTGCGCTTCAGGGCATCAACACCAGGCTTCGTTCGGTATCGACCGCCGCTGAAGCCGCGGCCAAGGCAGCAAACTGGACTTCATTTAAGGCGACGTCGAGCTCGAGTTCCGTCGCAGCATCTACCACGACCGAGGCTAAGGCCGGGTCGATCTCCTTTGCGGTCGACGCGGTGGCCAAGCGTCAGGTGTCACTGACCGCGGCGGTCACGGATGGATCGCAGCTCACCGCCATTAACCCGCCGACGCTCACCATCAAGAAGGCCAACGGCGACCTGGTGACCTTCACGGCCGCCTCGAACAGCCTGAGCGATATTGCGTCCGCCATCACCGGCTCGGGGGCGGGAATCTCCGCCACCGCGGTGCGGGTCAACAGCGGCTCGCCCGCGTCGTACCGCCTTCAGTTCACGGCAGGAACCACTGGCACCGACGGGGCCTTCGAGGTCTACGTGGGAAACGGGGCCGCGGTGACAGGGATGACCGCGTCCCGCCTCGACACCGCCGTGGCGACCACAGCGACCAACGCGCAGATCACGCTCTGGAAGGGCACCGGGTACGAGCAGGCGTTCACCCAGTCCTCAAACACCTTCACGGGGCTGATGACCGGCGTCGATGTCACTGTCTCTCAGCCGACCGCGCCCGGCGAGACCGTCAAGGTCGACGTGGCGACCGACGCCGCGCAGGTGTCCTCCCTCGCGAAGAACCTTGTAGGGACGCTTTCGCTCGTGTTGTCTGACATCGACTCGCGCACGGCGACCACCACCACCGTGAAGTCGGATGGCACCACGGGGGTCAAGGGCGGGCTGCTGACGGGCGACACGAGCACGAGCCAGTTTCGCAACCAGCTCATGCAGGCGGCCACCTATCCCGTGAATGGCGTGTCGCCGTCTTCGGTGGGCATCATCCTCGGCAGGGACGGGTCGGTGACCTTCGACGCGGACAAGTTCGCGACCGCGCTCAAGAAAGATCCCGCGGGCACCGCGACCTTTGTTCAGACCCTCGCCCAGCGGATGCGGGACACGGCCGACGCGATTTCCGACCCCTACAGCGGCGCGCTCACCAGCAGGATCAAGAGCCAGGACTCGCTCGTCAAGCAGTACACGACACAAATCGCCGATTGGGACACGCGTCTTGGCCTGCGCCGATCAACCTTGCAGGCGACCTACTCGGCCCTTGAGGTCAGGTTGCAAAGCCTCAACTCGCAGTCTTCGTGGCTGTCCAGCCAACTTGCGAACCTGCCAAAGATGGCATAGGAGGCAGACCGACGATGAACTACAACGCGCTCCGCGACCGCTACGTACAGGACGCCGTCTCCACGGCGTCCCCCGCGACGCTCCTCGTGATGCTCTACGACCGCCTGGTGCTTGACCTGCTCCGCGCCGAGACTGCGCTGCGCGATGGCAAACGCGACGCGGCCAACGAGCAGTTGACTCACGCACAGGACATCATCTCCGAACTCTCCAACACGCTCGATGTTGACGCTTGGGAAGGTGCCCGCCAACTCATGTCGGTCTATACCTTCCTTCACACGACCCTCGTCGAGGCCAACGTGAAGGGCGACCCGGATTCCGTTGTCGCATGCCGCGAACTCATCGAACCGCTCCAGGATGCTTGGCAGCGAGCGGCCAAGCAGGTGGCTGAGGTGGAGCCCGAGCGTTCCTTTGGAGAGCTGGGCGTCGCGTGAACGCCGCTCCGGAATTCGCAGCGCGCGACACGGCACAGTGGGGCGACGCTTGGGCGCGTGCACTCGGCGAACTCGAAATGGATGTGGCCGAGGCAGAAAGCATGCTCGCCATCGACCGCGTCTTCGAAGAGAAGGCCCGCGACCCGTGGACCCCGCCGGTTGGTTTGGGGCCGATGCCCGCACATCTGGCCCAACGCGCACGCACTCTCCTTGCTCGGCAGTTGTACATCTCCCGCGAGTTGGCCTCGGCCGCGCGCAACTCGCGGCGCCACGACAGGGCGATCTCTCGCCTTCAGGTGACCTCGCCCGCTCCGCCCGTATATCTCGACACACCCGCCTAGCAGGGGGACTATTGCGCGCGACACACCGCGCAGCGTGACAAACGTCACGCCAACACGTCTCACCACCCCTGATCGGTAGCCGATGGGGCCAGTGAGCACGGATCGCTCTTCTTGTCGGCCACGGATCGGCCCCGACGCAATGAAGGGCGGTGCGATCCGTGTTCAGTTCCATCAGCTTCGATGCGATGTCCAGTGCGCTCGACGCGTTGTCGTTGCGCCAGCGCGTCATCGCCGACAACATCGCCAACGTGCAGACCCCCGGCTATCAGGCCAAGCGCGTCG
>JAYTGI010000037.1:0-7488 GCA_043733605.1 Demequina sp.
ATCGCGCCGTCGTGGAACAAGACGCCGTCTTTTGCCATGAGCTCGAGCGTCCGCCTCGCGTCACCCGAAATCTCCATGCTGGTCTCGTACGGCGCAAGGTTGACGGACAGCGAAGACCTTCCCTTGCCCGAGTGCAACTCCACCGCAGTGACCATGCGGCCCTGGGACGCCATTGCGACCGACAAGAGGCCCGCGCCCGCGTACAGGTCGAGAACCCGTTCCGCATCACCGATGCGGTCGACAACGGCCTCGGCGAGGACGGAAGGCGCCTTGCGGTGGGCTTGCCAGAAGTCGCTCGACCTCACCCGAAACTCGAGTTCGGTGCCGCCGACGGGCACGCGTTCGATGACTGCCGAGCGATCGCCAGCGTCGGCCCATGCCACGTGGGTCCTGCCGTCAGAGCTCACTGCAACCTCGATGCGGGTGCCTGGCGTGGCGCGCGCGGCGAGTAGGGCCTCTTCAGCCGCTGGTACCGCGAGGGGCATCGCGGTCAGCCGTTTGCGATCCGGCGTGCCAAAAACCGTCATCGCAGCTCGGCCCTCGCGGTCGGCAACCGCGGAGACGCGCGTTCGGTACCCAAGGCCTCCGCGCTCGTCATCTCCTGGCGCCACATGAACCTGTCCGTCGAATGTCACCTTCGCAAAGCGATCGAAGGCTTCCTTCACGACCGCGAGCTTCCACTCGCGTTGGGCCGCGAGCGCGACGTGACCAAGCTCGCCACCGCCGACTCCGCCTGGACCCGCCTCGGGCCACGGGCTTTCCACGCGGTCGTCCGAGGCCTCGAGCACCGTGACAGCATCCGCCGTCCAGAAGCGCGCGGTGGGCGCACCTGACGTGATCCTTGCTTCGACGAGCTCCCCAGGGAGGGCGTGCCTCACAAAGACCGCCCTGCCTTCGTGGCGCGCGATGCAGTGCCCGCCGTGAGCGGGGGCGCCCACTCGCACGGTGATCAAAGCGGCATTGAGCAAAGCGGCATCGAGCACTGCGGCATCGCTCATGAGAGCTGGCTTTCGGAGTCGACCACGGCGTCAATGGGGCCCTCGCGGCGCGCAGATTCGAGCTTCCACGGCACCGCGCTCACTACCACGTTGGGGACGTTGAGCAACTGGGCGCGCAAGCGCGCCGTGTTCCGGTTGTGCAGCAACTGCTCCCACCATCTGCCGACGATGTACTCCGGCACGTAGACAAACACTGCCTCACGGGGCGACGCCCTGTGCAGGCTCTTGACATATTCGAGCACAGGGCTCACGAGGTCCCTGTAAGGCGAGTCGAGCACCACGAGCGGCGCACCGAGGTTCATGTGTGCCCAACGCTTCTGAAGCGCGAGCGATGCACCACGATCGACCTTTACCGTCACGGCCTTGAGTGTTGAGTGCCTGGCCGCCTTGGCGTAGGCGAGGGCGTGCAGAGCCGGACGGTGCAGCTGGGCCACCAGAACAATACCGTGCGTGGCCGAGGGCAGCGTGGGCGCCTTCGTCTCCCTGTCAAGCGCGATGTCGATTCGCACGGCCGCGTAGTGCCTGCGGATCGCGTGCATGAGCACCACAACCAGCACGATGAGCACGATGGCGATCCACGCGCCATTGGCAAAGTTGAACACCGCCGTGATCAGCAAGACCGCTCCCGCTCCACACAACGCGACGATGTGGAGAATCCTCCTGCCGAGGAGCTCCCATCGCTCCCGTGGCGCCGTGGCGAGTTTGCGACGCGCACCCGTCCACTCGATCATCGCGCGCTGGCTCAACACGATCGCGGTAAAGACTCCCACGATGTACATGTGGACGAGTTGCTGGACGCTTGCCTGCGATGCGATCACGATGGTGACTGCCAGCACGGCGACGATCAACACTGAGCCTCGCTGCACGAGTCTGTCGTTCCTCATCGCCATCTGCCGCGGGAGGACGCCGTCAGACGCCAGCAAACCAGTGAGGCGTGAGAATCGTCTGAACACGGAGCTCGCAGCCGCATACAGAATCGCGATCGCGGAGACGCCCACGATCCACGTCACGACGCCGTTGCCGAACACGCGCCCTGCGACCTGCAGGAACGCCGGCCCATCCGCCCAGCCGGAAAGCCGGTATGCCCACGCGAGCCACGCCACACCATAGAACGCGCCCGCGCCTGCAATCACTGCAACGAGGAGCGTCATCGACGCCCTTCGACCGCGCGGCTCCGCGTGATATGGCCCTGACGCGGCCAGGTGCTCGATGCCCGTCGCCATCACGGCGCCCGATGCAACTGCGCCAGCAAAGGCAACGAGGATCGACCAGGTCTCCGGGGAGCCGGTGTCGAGAGGGGCAGGAGGCGTTGCCTCGTGACGAGCCCATCCGACGACGAACAGGATGACGAGGATGAGCAAGAACCCATGCCACACGACGAGGAGAACACGGCCTCTGTCCCTGATTCCCCTGAGATTCACCAAGGTCATGAGACCCAACGCAGCGACTGCGATCGCCGGTTCCCACCCGTGCCATGAGGGCAACAAGTAGATGAGCGCCTCGGCGATCGCCGCGACGGAGATCGACACGGCGAACAGGTAGTCGATGAGGAGCGAAGCACCGGTGATCATGCCAAATCGCTGGCCCAGCCTGTCCCTCACCACGCCGTAGTCGCCGCGTTCGTGGGGGAACGCGCGCACTTGAGAGCTGTAGGCGAGCCCAAGCAGCATCAAGATGACGACGGTACCGCCAGCCATGTACGGAATCCACGATTGCTGCATGCCCGATCGCAACGCGTCAATGACCGCATCGGGACCGTAGGCGACCGCCGAAAGAATGCCTGCTCCGAACACGGGCAAAGCAAGCCTCGTGCGCATCGTGAGGGGTCGTGCGACGTCGGTCGCAACCGGCGCTCCGAGGAGGACCCGCTTGACTCGTTCCGAAAACCGCTGCACGTCGCACCATCCTAGGCTCCTGGCGGTATAGCGTGGGGGCGTGCACGTGGTGATCATGGGTTGTGGCCGTACAGGCGCCACGTTGGCAAGCGAATTTGAGTCACGCGGCCACTCGGTTTCCGTCATCGATGTGAGGGCGGACGCCTTCAGGCGATTGCCATCCGACTTCAAGGGTCAGAAGATCACGGGGCTCGGTTTCGACAGGGACACGCTCACCTCCGCGGGGGTAGAAAGCGCCTACGCGTTCGCCGCCGTTTCCGATGGCGACAACTCCAATATCCTGGCGGCGCGCGTCGTCAGAGAGACGTACGGAGTCGAGAACGTCGTGGCGCGCATCGCGGACTCCGGGCGCGCGGCCGTCTACCGACGATTGGGCATCCCCACCGTCGCTCCCGTTCCGTGGACCGCTGCACAAATCGTCACCAGGCTCTTGCCAGGAGGCTCGGAAGCGGAATTCGAAGACGCGGATGCGGGCATCGTGATGCGCAGGGTTCCTTTGAACGACGGCTGGGTGGGCCACTACTACATCGAACTCGAGAAAACGTCTCAGGCGCGCGTCGCGTACGTCACACGCTTTGGAGAGGCCGTTTTCCCCGATGCGAAGACGGCGATTCAGTCGGGTGACGACGTCCACTTCCTGCTCGCGTCGGCCACCGAGCGTTCGGCTACCAAGGCCATCGCACACCCCCCGAAGGCGGCATCGTGAAGGTTCTCATCGCGGGTGCCGGATCGGTCGGCCGGTCGATTGCGAGCGACCTCCTGGCGCACAACCACGAAGTACTGCTGATCGACATCAACCCGTCCGCGATGCGCGTGTCTCAAGTGGCCGAGGCGGAGTGGATGCTCGCCGATGCTTGCGAACTGACCGCATTGAGGGAGGCCGCGGTCGAAGAGATGGATGTCGTCGTGGCCGCGACCGGCGATGACAAGGCCAATCTGGTCATCTCCTTCCTCGCCAAGACCGAGTTTGGCGTGCCTCGCACCGTCGCTCGCGTCAACAATCCCCGCAACGAGTGGATGTATGACTCCCAGTGGGGTGTCGACGTCGCGGTGTCGACGCCGCGGATCATGACGGCCATGGTCGAAGAGGCTGTCGCGGTCGGCGACCTCGTGAAGGTCTTCACGTTCCACCAGTCCGGCGCAGCGATCATCGAGGTGACGCTGCCAACCCAGTCTCCGCTCGTCGGCACGGCGCTGAGGGACATCGTGCTCCCGCCCGACACCGTGTTGTCGTGCATCGTCCGCGGCGACAGGACGATCGCACCGCGCGAGGATGACACGCTTGAGGCGCTCGACGAGTTGCTGTTTATTCTGTCGGCCGAGGCCGATCCTCAGGCTCTTCAGGAAGTTCTACGTTCCGCACCAACCGCCACATAACGAACAGCGCGACGGCAAACCATGGGATGCCGAGAGCGAGTTTTGCGGTGCCAAGCGCGGCCGTCGCTCCTGCGAAGTAGAGGGGCAATTGGACCGCAAGCTTGACCGCTTGGGTGCCTATGTAGAAGGCAGTTGCGGCTTGGAAGCGGCGCATGGCCTGTGGGGACGCCCTCCACCTGCTCCCCCAGCCCTTGAGAAGCCCCACCGCGATCCCGACTGCGGGCCAGCGCACAGCCATCGAAACGGCCATGGCAGCCGCATAGAAACCCGTGTACCAGAAGCTTGGCACGAAGTATTCGTTGGCGTCGCCCGCCCTCCAGGCCCACATCGCGCCAAGCACCACGCCAAAGAGCCCGCCAAGAGATTGGGTCACGGGCGTGCGCTCGATCAGCCGAATGGCGACCATCACCACGACGGTCGCAACCGCGGCGACCACAGGAATCCGAAAGCCGCCCCAAATCAAGAAGGCGGCAACAAATATCGCGCCAGGCGCGACCGACTCAGCGAGACCCCTCCAACCGCCAATCGCATCCGCCCAATTGAAGTCCTCGCCGAGCAGAGACGCTGCGGGCGCACTCGCGGGTGAATTCGCGGACGTGTCACTCACGCGAGCCGCAACTCGTAGCGGGGATTGAAAATCACCTGCACGTCGTCGCCAGGCGCAACCCGCCCCTCGATGCCGACCGTCGCGCCGGGCTCGAGCCCAGCGATGAGTCGCCTGCCCAAAAAGACGCAATCGATCGCGCCCGAGGGGTCCACGACCCTCATCGTGAGTCGCGCAGGTGCGTCGCGCGGGCTCACTTCGATGTACAAAATTCTGCCGCCAGTCGTCTCGATGGCGCGAGTCTTGACCTCCCCGATGGGGGTCCATTCTTTGCGGGGCGGGGCGGCGTCCACCACACTCATGTTGTTCCCGTCGACCCGAAGCCGGATTCGCCTCTGTGCGAACCGGGCAAGTTTGAGACCGGAACGAAACAAGCACGTTCCACACGCTGGACCACCAACTGGGCAATACGGTCACCAACGGCAAACTCGACGCTCTCGCGAGCATCGGTGTTAAGTAGCGTGACCTTGATCTCGCCGCGATACCCTGCATCGACCGTGCCAGGCGCGTTGACGATCGTCACACCGTGCTTGGCCGCAAGGCCCGAACGGGGGTGGACCAGGGCCACGTAGCCCGCGGGCAGTGCGATGCAGACTCCCGTGCGCACCGTCGCCCGCTCCCCTGGCGCGATCGTCACCGCCTCACGCGTGGAGAGGTCGGCTCCTGCGTCTCCAGGGTGCGAGTAGGCAGGGACGGGGACGGTGTCATCGGTGGTGCTGATGAGCACCTCGATGTCAGTCATTGCTTCAGCCTAGGTTCTCTACAGCGAGACAACGGGCACGTTAGCCCGCGCACTCCGAGCAGATGGGCTGGTCGCCCTTGAACTCGGCCAACTGGCTGCGGTGATGCACCAGGAAGCACGACATGCAGGTGAATTCGTCTTGCTGAGGAGGCAAGACCCTGACCGAAAGCTCTTCGCCTGACAGGTCAGCACCTGGCAGCTCGAAGCTGTCGGCCGCATCAGCCTCATCTTCGTCAACGACACCGGAACTTTTGTCCGAGCGGCGCGCCTTTAACTCCTCAATGGAGTCTGCGGCGATCTCGTCGTCGGTTTTGCGCGGCGCGTCGTAATCTGTCGCCATCCAGGGGTCTCCTTCACCTTGTGGGTGTCTACACAATGCCCAGGGACGCGGTTTTGTTCCCGTGGCGCGCACGCATTCTGCCCCACAAATGCGGTTTGCGCGAACTCAGACGCGCGGGAGGTCCCAAGGTTGGCGCGCGCCTGCCGCTACGAGTGCATCTCTGAGCTCGTCCCAGACCTCAGGAATCGCCACGATAGTGAGGTGAGAATCGGGCTCACCGCCATCGATTCCAGCCACCCGCAAGCCGGCTTCTGAGGCGATCAAAGCGCCAGCGGCGAAATCCCACGGCTGCAAACCGTGCTCGTAATATGCGTCGAGGGTTCCCGCGGCCGCAAGGCACAGATCGACGCTTGCGGCGCCCAGCCTCCTGATGTCGCGAACCTGCCCGAGCAGGTGAGCAACGATCTTTCCTTGAGCGACCCGACGCTGCGCAATGTACTGGAACCCGGTGCCCAGAAGAGTGCCTGAAAGCCCGGGACCACCCGTGCGCATGAGCCGCACCCCGTTCCGATACGCGCCGTGTCCGAGGGCCGCCGTCCATTCGACCCCCTCGCCGTCAAAGACGGCACCCGCGATCCGGGTCCACTCCCCTTTTCGCACGTCTCCTGTGACTGCCGCAACAGACACCGCGTAGTGCGGGATTCCGTAGAGATAGTTCACGGTGCCGTCAATGGGATCGAGTACCCAGGTGATCCCCGAGGTGCCTGGGGTATCCTCTCCCTCTTCCCCAAGAATCGCGTCGTCGGGGCGCCACTGCGCGAGTCGCTCCCTGAGGAGGGTCTCGGATGCGACGTCCATCTGAGTCACGATGTCGACGTCGGAGGACTTGGTTGAGGCCACCTCGACGTTCGCGCGACCGTCCCTGATGAGCGCTCCCGCCTCTCGAGCGAGGCGTACGGCCACGTCCATCAGTTCTAGGGGTTCAGGCATGGAAACCATGCTGGCACACGCCTCGTGCGCGCCGTACCGCCCACTGGACGCTCCCGCGTGGCACAGTGGAGCAATGATCGGAGCGAGCCTCAAGGGCCTATCGGAGGATGGCACCCACCTCCTTGTCGTCACCGACACTGGCGAAGAAGTGAAGGTTGCCGTCACTGACGAGTTGCGCGCCTTGGTGAGGCACGCCAGGATCGCCATCCGCGACGAGAGGCCTGCCGCGTCGGGAATGCCTCCCCGCGAGATTCAGCAGCGCATCCGCGCAGGCCTGAGCGCCGCCGAACTCGCGCACCTCACTGGCGAGCCGGTAGAGGCGCTTGAGAAGTTCGAGGCTCCCGTTCTGGCCGAAAGGGCCTACATCGTCGAATTGGCCCGATCTACCCGCATCGGCAGGGATTCGACCTCGCCGACGCTTGGCGACCTCGTTGGCGATCGCCTTGCTGGCCGCGCGATCGACCCCGCTTCGGTCGAATGGGACGCGTGGCGAGAGCTTGACGAACCATGGCGTGTGGCCGCCGACTTCGCTACTGCGGGACGCACGGTCCGCGCGATGTGGACCTTTGATCATGTGGCCAAGGCGTTGACGGCAGAGGACG
>JAYTGI010000038.1:0-7483 GCA_043733605.1 Demequina sp.
GCCAAGCGCCATGAACGCGACAACGAGTACCACGGTCAGCGCGATTCTGCGGGGCGAGTACGCGGCTGGTCGCACGGTCGAGCGTGCCTCGCGGTCGGATGTGGCGGTCACACTCCCGATGGTACGGGCGGTGCGAGGCGCGTCTTGCGTGGAGCATCCGCTAGTTTGGGCGCATGACTCGACACGTGGTGGTGACAGGAGCGAATCGCGGCATCGGCCGCGCGATTGCCGAGGCCTTCGTGGCAAACGGCGACGTGGTCTCGACGATCTACAGAGGCGGAGACCTTCCCGAGGGCGTGACGGGCGCCATCGCGGACGTGACGGACACAGATGCCGTCAACGCGGCCTTCGATGAGCTCGAGGCGGCTCACGGTCGCGTGCGCGTGCTCGTTGCGAACGCGGGAATCACTCGCGACGGCCTGCTCATGCGTATGTCTGACGAGGACTTCGAGTCGGTCATCGATGTCAACCTCACAGGGACATTCCGCACGGTGCGCCGCGCAGTGAACTCGATGATGCGCGAGAAGTACGGCCGTATCGTGCTGATCGGCTCGGTGGTGGGCCTGATGGGCAACCCTGGTCAGGTCAATTACTCATCATCCAAGTCGGCTCTCGTCGGCATGGCGCGGTCGATTACTCGTGAGGTCGGATCGCGCGGAATCACAGCGAACGTCATCGCGCCTGGATTCATCACGACCGACATGACCGCAGGGCTCGCCGACGACGTCGTCAAGCAATACGAGGCAAGCATCCCCGCCAAGCGCTTCGGTGCGGCATCCGAAGTCGCGGCAGCCGCCGTCTTTTTGGCGTCCGATGCCGCAGGCTATGTCTCCGGTGCCGTGTTGCCGGTTGACGGCGGCCTGGGCATGGGCCACTGAGCACCCTTCGCGGGGAGCCTGATCGCGTAGTCTTTCGCACGGAGGAATCATGGGCATTCTTGAAGGCAAGAACATTTTGGTCACCGGAGTACTCACGGAGGGATCCATCGCGTTTGACGTGGCGCGCTTGTGCCAAGAGCAAGGCGCGACGGTTCTGCTGACCGGCGTGGGTCGCACACTCAAGGTCACCGAGGCGATGGGCCGCAGGCTTCCGGTCGAGGCGCAGGCGGTTGAGCTCGATGTCACCAGCCCGGAACAGCTCGCAACCCTCGCCGATTCGATCCGTGAGCACATGCCGCACCTCGACGGCGTGGTCCACTCGATCGGATTCGCCCCGCAATCGGTGCTCGGCGGCAACTTCATGGCGGGCGAGTGGGAAGACGTCGCCACGGCGTTGCACATCTCCGCGTACTCCCTCAAGGCTCTGGCAGGCGCGACGTTGCCGCTCATGACGCACGGCGGATCAATCGTTGGTCTGACGTTCGATGGCCGCTACGCGTGGCCCGTGTACGACTGGATGGGTGTGGCCAAGTCGGCCTTCGAGGCCATCAACCGCTACCTGGCTCGCGATCTCGGCGCACAGGGCATCCGTTGCAACCTGGTCTCCGCTGGCCCGCTCAAGACGACAGCTGCGAAGCACATTCCGGGCTTTGACCAGATGGAAAGCAAGTGGAGCGACCGGGCGCCGCTCGGCTGGGACTCTGAGGACACCGTCCCCGCGGCCAAGGCCGTCACTGCGTTGCTGAGTGACTGGTTCCCTGCCACGACCGGCGAGATGATTCACGTCGACGGCGGCGTGCACGCCATGGGCCAGTAGTGCCTTTGCTCCTGCTGGTGCGCCACGCGAAGGCGGAGGCTCCGCAGGCCGGGCTTGACGATCATGGACGTGCCTTGACGCTCGAGGGTAGGGAAGCGTCTGCGCGCCTTGCCGAGCGGCTGCTAGCGGCGGGCATCGTGCCCGATCTCGCCTTGGTGTCTTCGTCGAATCGCACACTGCAGACCTTCAAGCGCATGGCGACGGTCTTGGGCGACACGCCACTGCGCGTCGAGGACGATCTGTATGAGTCCGCGGAGGAGCGCTACATGAGTGTGCTGAAGAGGGCGGGTGACGCGCACGTGGTGATGGTCGTTGGCCATGAGCCCACAACATCCCATGTAGCCGCTTGGCTCGCCGGTCCTGGCTCGCTCAAGAGGCCGTTACAGAAGGTCGCTCAAGGGATGACGACCTCAGGCGCGGCCATCCTTGAGTACGACGGTACGTGGGCAGAACTTGACCACCGCGCAGCTCGGCTCGTCGACGTCATCGACGGCAAAGCCGCATAGGTCCGAGGCGCGACGTGGCCGCGATTTCTGAGGCTTCGCGGGGCCGACTCTGGCAGTCCCTGCTGCGCATGCAGCGGCTTTCATGGGAGCAAGGAGTGGCTTCTCACGCGGCCCTCGACGGGGGCCATGTCGAGGTTGCCCTCGCGATCGCAACCGACGCGGTGACCCACCAAGACGCGAACGGACGGTTGGGGGCCACAGGCGACGCGGGCCTGGTCAATGGCGGCTCTCTGCTCGAGACGGTCGCTTTTGCGGCGGCCAGGGGAGACGTCGCGGCGGCGGAGGCGGTTGATCGTCAGCGCTGGTGGCTCTTGCGCTACGCACCGCGTGCCGATTCGGGGGTCTTGCTCCATATCGCGGGGGCGGACGAGGTATGGATCGACACGCTCTACATGGTGCTCCCCGCACTCGCAGTGACGGGCGACTTCGCCCCCGCGGACATGCAATTCCGCATGCACCGCGAACACCTATGGAACCCCGCGACCGGGCTGTATTGGCATCGAGCCAATCCCGCAACGGGCGTCGTGTTGCGCGCCGATGCGTGGGGCTCGGGAAACGGCTGGACGGCTGCGGGCTTGGCAAGGGCCCTGCGTATTGGTGGCCACAAAGTGCCCGCCGAGATGCGTGCACGGTGGCAATCTCAGACTCGTGAGCTTCTCGACGCTGTGGCGCAATGGGAGACCTCAGACGGCCGATTCCACGACGTGCTCGACGACCCGCGGACGTTCACGGACGGGACGGCGGGGCTGATGTTGGCGTACGCGGCCTTCACGGGGGTCGCCGACGGTTGGCTTGCGCGAAGTTACGCGGAGGATGCGTCGCGTTGGATGGACGCCTCGTTGACTCGGCTCGATGCGGAAGGAGTGGTGCGTGGGGTGTGTGGCGCGCCGCACTTCGATAGGGAGGGTGTCTCGGCCGAGGCTCAGGCCTTTGCGCTCTTGGCGTTGACCGCTAGCGATGCAGTCAACGGCGCGGGACCTGTCAACGGCGCGGGACCTGTCAACTAGGAGGGGCGCGGACGCCTCGGCGCCCAGGGCGCGCTAAGGTGTTGAACGCGCCATGATCAACGGCCAGGCAACGTCGAGCCGGGGGCCGTCGATTGCGATATCGGCTCGCTCCCTCACGACAGGCTTGGCAGAAAACGCGATCGAGAGTCCAGCCAGGTCCATCATTCCCAGGTCGTTGGCGCCATCGCCGATGGCAACGGTGTCCTCGATCGCGACGCCTGTGGCGCGGGCGAACGCCGAGAGCGCAACCGCCTTGGCGTTGCGGCCGATCACGGGCCCCTTCGTGCGCCCCGTGAGGAGACCATTCACCACCTCGAGACGGTTTGCGACGAAGTGAGTCACATTGACTCGTGCCGCAATGGTCGCAACAACCTCTTCGAATCCGCCAGAGACAAGTCCTACCGTCCAGCCGGCATCTTGGGCGGTCGCCACGAGTTCGGCGGCGCCGGGCGTGAGCGTGACCTCGGCCGCGACATCGGCGAAGACGGATTCGGCGAGGCCCTCAAGAGTCGCGACGCGCTCCTTCAGCGACTCAGCAAAATCGAGTTCGCCACGCATTGCCATGTCAGTGATTGCTGCGACCTGAGCGAGGGAACCTGCCCTCGCGGCAAGCAACTCAATCACCTCTTGCTGAATCAGGGTCGAGTCGACGTCGAGGACGAGCAGACGACCTCGACTCATCCAGTGATCACGGTGCCCTTGGCAACGACAGTAAGTCCGGACTCGGTCACGGTGTAGCCCCTGGCGATGTCGGCCTCGCGGTCGATGCCCACTCGCGCGTTTTCCTCGACGACGACGTTCTTGTCGAGAATCGCGCGGTGGACCTGAGCGTGCCGACCCACCATGACATCGTCAAGCAGGATCGAGTCCGACACGGTGGACCACGAGTGCAGCCGCACTCCGGGAGAGAGGATCGAGCCTGTCACCGTCGCACCCGACACGATCACCCCTGGGGAGACCACGGAATCTGCGGCGTGACCCACGCGGCCCTCTTCCGAGTGGATGAACTTGGCGGGTGGTTGCGTGATGAGGCCCTGATGGAGCGGCCACTCGTGGTTGTACACATTAAAAATAGGCAAGACCGCAATGAGATCCATGTGCGCGTCGTAGTACGAGTCAATCGTTCCCACGTCGCGCCAGTAGTCGCGATCGCGATCTGTTGAGCCGGGTACGTCGTTGTAGACGAAGTCGTACAAACCGCAGGTGCCCTTGTTCACGAAATACGGGACGATGTCGCCGCCCATGTCGTGCTTCGAATCGTCGTTGTCGGCATCGGCCGCGAGCGCCTCGAGTAACGCGTCCGCGGAGGCGACGTAGTTACCCATCGACGCGAGGATCTCACTCGGGCTGTCGGGCAGGCCGTCGGGAGCATCTGGCTTTTCAAGGAACGCCCGCACGCGCTTGGGATCGGCAGGATCTACATCGATGACGCCAAATTGGTCCGACATCCCAATCGGCTGGCGAATCCCTGCGACGGTGAAATCGGCGCCCGACTCTATGTGGGCATCGACCATCTGCGAGAAGTCCATGCGATACACGTGGTCGGCGCCCACAATGACGATGATGTCGGGCTTTTCGTCATCGATGATGTTGACACACTGATAGATCGCGTCGGCGCTTCCCAGGTACCAGTGCTTTCCGCGGCGCTGCTGCGCTGGCACTGGAGCGACGTAGTTGCCCAGAAGTGGCGACATGCGCCACGTGCGCGCGATGTGCCTGTCGAGGGAGTGCGACTTGTACTGGGTCAGCACCACGATCTGCAAGTACTGCGAATTCACCAGGTTCGATAGGGCGAAGTCGACAAGTCTGTACGTGCCGCCAAAGGGCACCGACGGCTTGGCTCGGGCGGCGGTCAAGGGCATAAGCCGCTTGCCCTCACCTCCTGCGAGGACGATGGCGAGTACCTTCGGCGCTGACATGTCACCAGCATAGGGCGCGTGGCGGCTGCGTGGCAGGGCCACGCAGCGCCCAAAGCGATTACGGTGGGGGTATGCGCGTCGACATACTCACCCGTGAATACCCGCCCCACGTCTACGGGGGCGCCGGCGTCCACGTCACCGAACTAGCCAGGGTGCTCCGTTCCCATGCCGATGTGCGCGTGCGAGCCTTCGACGGTCCCCGAGACGAAGAGGGTGTCATCGGCTATTGGGCCCTCGGAGGGGGAGTGGGTGATGCGTCGCTTGACGTGCTCGCACACAACCTGCCCATGGCGAAGGATTGCGAGGGTGCCGACCTTGTCCACTCGCATACGTGGTATGCGAACATGGCGGGCCACCTTGCGTCCAAGCTCCATGGCATTCCGCACGTCTTGAGCGCCCACTCCCTTGAGCCGTTGCGCCCATGGAAGGCCGAACAGCTCGGCGGCGGCTATCGCGTGTCGAGCTGGATTGAGAAGACTGCCTACGAGAACGCTGCTGCCATCATCGCCGTGAGCGCAGGCATGCGCGCAGACGTGCTGCGTTGCTATCCGAACGTGGACCCCACCAAAGTGCCGGTGGTGCACAACGGCATCGACGTCGATGCTTGGTCCGCGCCACACACGGACGAGGCCCTCGTGGCTGCCGCCGCGACCGTCGCGCGTTACGGGATTGATCCGACGCGCCCCGCTGTGGTGTTCGTGGGCCGCATCACCAGGCAGAAGGGGCTTCCGTACCTGCTCAGGGCCGTCGCCATGCTACCAAAGGAAGTTCAAGTGGTCCTGTGTGCAGGCGCCCCTGACACCAAAGAGATCGCCGTCGAGGTCTCATCCGCCGTTGCGGCATTGCAACAGACGCGCGAGGGCGTGATCTGGATCGAGCAGATGCTGCCCCGACCCGAGTTGGTCGCCGTGCTCGACGCATGCACAGCGTTCGTGTGCCCGTCGATTTACGAACCACTCGGCATCGTGAACCTCGAGGCCATGGCCGTGGGGCTGCCCGTTGTGGGCACCGCGACCGGAGGAATCCCCGAGGTCATCGTTGATGGTGTGACGGGTGCCCTGGTGCCGATTGATCAGGCCACGGACGGCACCGGAACGCCCACAAACCCGGAGGAGTACGTCTCCGACCTCGCGGCCGCGCTGACGGCGATGGTGTCAGACGCCGACGTCGCGAAGGCGATGGGTGCACGCGGCAAGGAGCGCGCCAGGGAGCACTTCTCGTGGGGCGCGATTGCGGAGCGCACGCTCGCGGTATACGACGGCGTTCTCCGTTAGGGTTGGCCGCTATGAACGATGTTTTGCGGCTCACCGATGTCACGCTTCGTCGAGGCGAGAACCAGGTCCTCGATGGCATCACGTGGAGCGTCGCTCCCGCCGATAGGTGGGTCATCCTGGGGCCAAATGGCGCGGGAAAGACCTCGCTCATGACGCTGTGCTCCGCGCGTGCTCACCCCACGTCTGGCAGTGTCGAGGTTCTTGGCGAACTTCTCGGTGAAGCGAATACTCAGGACCTGCGCATTCGCGTCGGTCTGGCGAGTGCCGCGCTTGCCGACAGGATCCCGCCAAGCGAAACTGTGCGCGACTTGGTCATGACCGCTGCTTACGGAGTCACTGGGCGTTGGCGCGAAGAATACGAGAGCGTCGACGAGATCAGGGCCGACGATCTTCTCTCGGCCTTTGGAATGCACGCATTTGCGGATCGCGCCTTCGAGACTCTGAGTGAGGGAGAACGAAAGCGGGTCCAGATCGCTCGAGCGCTCATGTCGGACCCTGAGTTGTTATTGCTCGACGAGCCTGCGGCGGGACTCGACTTGGGTGGTCGCGAGGAGCTCCTGGGGGCTCTCACCGAGCTCGCAGGTGACCGTCGCTCGCCTGCCATGGTGATGGTCACTCATCACGTGGAGGAAATCCCAGCGGGCTTCACTCACGTGTTGCTCCTGCGGGAAGGCAAGGCGGTCGCTCAGGGCCGTCTCGCGGACACCTTGACCAGTGCCAACCTCGCGGAAACGTACGGCTTACCCCTCCAGCTTTTCGCTCAAGACGGTCGCTGGACGGCCCGCCGCGGCTAGCCTCGTTGCTTTGCGCGTGCCGTCATCCTTGCGGATAGTGCGCGTCGCGTGTCCGCCTGAGGGATGATGGCCCCGAATCCATCGCGAGGCCGATGCGCACTCCGGATAGCCCTGCTAGGTTCGTGAAGGAAGGGAGTGGCCATGCAATTCATGTGGTGGTTCATCGCAGCTGCGGCCTTGGGTGTTGTCGAAATCTTCACCCTCGATCTGACGTTGCTCATGCTCGCGGGAGGCGCGCTCGCCGGAGGAACGGTGATGCTCCTCGACGGTCCGGTGTTCCTCGCCGTT
>JAYTGI010000039.1:0-2686 GCA_043733605.1 Demequina sp.
ACGGATGCCGTACACCGCTGTCGCCGTCGACCTGGTGACTCAGCGTGAGGTGTGGTTCACGTCAGGGCCGATGATCGACGCGATGCGCGCATCGATAGCGATCCCCACGGTCTTCACCCCTGTGGCGCGGAACGGGATGGTGCTAGCGGACGGCGGGCTCCTCAACCCCGTCCCAGTCGCACCGCTTGCCAATGTCCATGCCGACGCGATCATTGCGGTCAACCTGTCAGGCCCCTCGCTCACGGGCGCCTATGTGCGCGAAGAGGTCTTCACTGGTATCAAGCTTCCTAAGGTGAAGTTTCCCAACCTGCCGCACATGATCGAGCCAGCGCTCCGTGCGCTCGTGCCTGCCTTCGGTCGTGGCGAGGGCAACGCGCCTGACAAACATCACGTGCTACGAATGAACACCCTGGACGTGGTCGACCGCTCGCTCAACCTCATGCAAGAGGCGATTAGGCGCTATCGGCTCGCGGGCTACCCTCCCGATGTGCTGGTCAACGTGCCGCTCGACTCATGCGGAACGCTCGACTTCCACCGCGCCAAGGACATGATCGAGGTGGGCAGGGAGCGTGCAGCGCGTGCGTTCGATGCGTGGGAAGAGGGCGAGCCGCTCGTCCTCTAGCTGTCGAGCACTGGTGCCAGAAAGCACAAACGGACGCCTTCCAGAGGAAGACGCCCGTGAGGCGCGAAACTCACCCGTGGGCGGGTTCGGAAGACTTAGGCGTGCCTGGTGACCTTGCCGGCCTTGAGGCACGAGGTGCAGACGTTCAAACGCTTGGGCGTGCCCGCAACAACGGCGCGTACGCGCTGGATGTTCGGGTTCCAGCGACGCGAGGTGCGGCGGTGCGAGTGCGAAATTGAGTTACCGAAGGACGGGTGCTTGCCGCAGACGTCGCAGTTTGCTGCCACGATGGATCTCCTTGAGTTGATGCGCGCGTTACCTGGAGGGGTCGCGCCACGATTCCTGCCCGCGTCCGGACAACCGCATTAGGGTATCTGACTAGGACCAAGAATGCCAATCAAGCGCACGCCCGTCCAGGGTGGCGCCCGACACAGGAGATACATGGCCGACGCCGAATCGCGAGACCTGCGCCGCTGGCTCGCCTCCGGCGCTCAGGCGATCAAGCGTGCACGGAACCGACTCGATGCGATCAACGTGTTTCCCGTTGCGGATGCCGATACTGGCACCAATATGTACCTCACGCTCCAAGAGGGCAACAGGGCGGTCGCGAAGTTGCCCCAAACAGCGAGCCATCGCGAGGTAGTGGCTGCCTTCGCTCGTGGAGCCCTGCTTGGCGCGCGCGGCAACTCAGGGGTCATCGTCTCGCAATACCTGAGCGCCTTTCTCCTGGCCATCGATACCGCGGGCGGGCTGACGGATGCCAAGCCTGGGGCTATCGCATCGGCCCTGCAAAGCGCAGCAGACGCTGCTTACGCGGCCGTTGGCGCTCCCGTTGAGGGCACGATGCTTTCCGTCGCCCAGGCCGCGTCGCACGGCGCCGCGGAGGCTGCCGCGTCCAAGAAGGGGCGCAACGACGTGATCGTTGCGGCGGTGGTCGCCGCGCGGTCGGCATTGCGCGCCACGCTGGAAGAACTCCCCGCCGCACGCAAGGCGGGAGTGGTGGACGCAGGGGCGGCGGGTTTGGTGTTGCAGCTCGAGATGCTGGCCGAGACGCTCGCGGGTTCACGCGCGCTCGAAGGGCTTGCGGACGTCGAGTGGGAGCTCGCTTCGACGGGTGCAGGTGTGGTCGCAGTCCCTGTGCACCACGAACGCGCGGACGCGGGCGGCGCGTACGAGGTGATGTTCGTGGCACGGCTCGAGGATCGCACCTCAGACGCGCTCCCTGCGCTCACCGCCGCGCTTGCCGCATTGGGAGATTCCGTCGCCGTCACGGGCGCCCATGGATTGGTCAATGCCCATGTCCACACCAACAGACCCGATGACGCGGTCGAGGTGGGTATCGGGCAAAACGCCAGGCAGATCCTCGTGAGTTCCCTCTCGCTTGGCCATGCGGGTGAGGGTTCGCATGATCGCGTCAGGGCCGCGACGGGCGTCGTTGCCCTGACGTCGTGCCCTGGCCTTGCCGCCGCGCTCGCCGATGCGGGGGCGATGGTGCTCGTCGTTCCCAATCCCGCGCGCCTTAAGAGGAGAGAGCTGCGCAGGGCCGTGAGGGACGCCACGGGAAGGGGCGTCGTGATCGCGGCGGGGAACGCGCAACTGCGCGCCGCAGCAATAGGGCTTGCAAACCATCGGTCTGGGGTGGGCGTGACGGTCTTGCCCGCCGAGCATGAGGCTCAGGTCATTGCCGCCGTCGCGGCCGGAGCGATCGTGACTCCTGGCGAGCCGCTCGAGGCGGTCATGAGGGCCGCAGTGGAGCACTGCGACGTGGCATCGTCGAGCGCCGCGACCCTTGCCGATGACGTCTCCAGGCTCCTTAGCGCCGACGTCGAGGTGATCACGCTTGTTCTTGGCGTCGATGCGCCCTCCGCGGTGGTCGGCTTCGTCAGAAAGCGCGCGGCGAAGGTGTGCCCATCGGCGGATATTGCCGTTTACCAGGGGGGCCACGGGCTTCCTGATGTCCTGATCGGCGTCGAGAAGTCATGACGGGTGTGCTTGGTCAGTCGCTTGCGAAAGTTCTTGGGACGCGCACATCGGGCGCTCTCCAAAAGTTGGGACTCGCGACCG
>JAYTGI010000040.1:0-2685 GCA_043733605.1 Demequina sp.
AGGATCACGAGCCCACCACCGAAAAGGTATCCGGTGGTCCGGCCTAGGTTCCTGTATGCGATCCGTAATCCCAATGACTCGGCATGCATGATGACTTGATCCACAGACCCCCCAGACCGGCTACTCGCGCCCCTCGAACTCCGCTTGTACGTTGCGTGTCTGCGCGGCGAGGGGCAGTTCGCTCATCCTGGCATCGTCGTCTGACAAGTTCCTGGTGACGGTCGGTCTGGGCGAAAGCCCTTCATGCTCCCTACCGCCGAACATCGGTGGCAGGGGAATCAATTTGCCACCTTCGGCCGTCGCCTGGACGTCAGAGCCATAGAACTGACGCTCTAGCGACTCGAGCCGTTTCTGCAACTCGAGGATGCGATCGTCGATCGAGACGGGCTCGCGATAGTCGACGTCTTGCTCCCCACCGACGGACGCAACATCAAGCACTCTCGCCCAGTCGCCAGCGGCGCCGGGCCAGAGGGTTGTGATGGCGGCGCGCAACGTCCGCTCCTTCACCGACAGGCCTGCCTCTATGCGATCCCATGTCTGAGGATTAATGCCGGCCGCTAGGTATGCAGCGCTCTTTGTCGCGTATCGGTCGAGGCGTGCTCTGCGCACCATCTCGCCAAGGCGCGTGCGCTGCTCATCAGTCATCTCGCTCATGGTCAAAGCCTGCCAGAAACACCTAGGAACATCTACCGATACCCAGGAACACCCCTGTGGACAACTTTTAGCAGGGAGAATTACATCCGTGTGCTTTCCCAGGTAAACCGAAAGGTGTTCCTGTCGTTGCCACCTGTTGCCATGTGTTCCTAGGTGTGGTTATATGTACTCATGAACACCGCAACGGTCATCGAGGTCCACGGACCGGCCATCCGCGAGATCCGCCTTCGCTCGGGTATGAGCGTCCTCCAGTTGGCCAACTCAGTCGGGGTGAAGCGCCCCTACATCGCCAAGATTGAACTCGGACACTCACGTCGCGTAAGTCCTCAGGTGTTCAACGCGTTCATCGCAGCCCTTGGGATTCAGGACCGTCGCGCGATCATCGCGAACCCTTACGGAGCGGCCTCGGAGTATGAGCAGGTGGCGTCGTAATGGCGACGTCCACGACGACGTTCAAAATGGCATACACGCGTGCCGAAGCGGCCGACGCGATCGGCCTGAGCATTGACGTGATCAATCGTGCGGTGCGCAGCGGCGATCTCCGCGAAGACAGGCCAGTCATCGAAGGCCGCACGCTTTCAAAGGGCGTCATCCTCGCCGCCGAGCTCGAGCGCTGGATCACTGGGGGTGCGCGATGAGCGCGGCAAGGTGGGAGCGTCTACGCCTCTCCCTCGAGGCCGCGGGCATCGTCGCCAAGGTCGACGGTCGGTCATTTAGCGACATGCTATGGGGACGCGTCCGCCACGGCGTGTCCCGCTCGATCACAATCAGAGCGAACGGCGGGCGCCTGGTCCAGATTCACGACCAGTGGTGGAGCAAGAACCCTGAAGTCTGGACCGGCTGGGTGGTTGACCACTCCGGCGCAGACGGCATCCTGATCGCCTCGCGGTCGTCCAAGAAACGCTCCGAGGTTGTCGCGGCCATCGTCTCGGCTCTCGCATCAACCGGCACCGAGCACATCGGATGCTCGCACCAAGGGCACCTCGAGGTAAGCGACTGCGCCACGACCGCCACCCAGGCCTCCGTGCTGGGTGGTGCGGCGTAATGGCCGCAGCATCGCGTGCTGGGCGAGGTGGCAGGATTGGCTTCCTTGACGCACTAGAGGCCGCGACGTTGTCGGCCCACTCTGATCGTGCACCGGCGGTGGGCACTAACCCCCCCCTTGTTCCCGCCGCCGGTGCGCCCATCCCGCTCTTCGTCTCGCCGGATTTCATCTTGGCGCAGCGCGAGGCCGGCTGGCCTGATATTCACCCTGAGGACTACTGCCACAAGTGCGGGGTCCGTAATCCCTCGTGGTTCGTGCGCCGTGAGCAGTGGCTGTGTGCCACTGAGGCGTGGGCTGAGCAGACCGGGCGTGAGGGTATCTGTTGTGTCGGGTGCTTTGCGGAGATGTTCACAGAGGCGACGGGCGAGAAGGTCTTCTGTGAGGTCATCCTCCACGAGGTTCGAGGCCGCACGTGGTCGACCAGCCCGGCGGCGACTACCCCCCCAGAAGCCGCCGGTGTGCCCAGCCTCTTGACGCAGGCGTTGGGCCAACTGGTGGCAGCGCAGTGCGCTGTGGCGAGGGCCGGCGCGGCTCTCGCGTTGGTGCCCTTCGATGATCCTGCGCGTCACCGTACCGACCACCTTGCGATTGATGTGACGCGGTCGGTGAATGAGCTCGGCGGGATGGTCGAGGCCTTGTTGAACGTCGGGGTGCGGCCATGAGTGGCTCGTTCACGTCGGGGTGCGAGATCGTCGACATGCCTGGCGCCGAGGCGAAGTGGGCGGCCTCCTTTGGCACGGCCGGCGGCGACGTCGTCGTGAACCTCTGCACCACGAAGCGCGAGGCCGACGAGTGGCTTGAGCGCAAGACGCGTGCGTTCCTTACTGAGCGTGTGGTGTTGGACGCCCCTGATGGTGACGGTGTGGTCGTTTCCCCCCACCACGAGGACCGCGTGGTCTTCACTGCGCCTGCTGTGGCTGTACGGGTGCGTGAGTCCTCGCCGATGGTTTCAAACCCGCAGATCGCCGCACAGGTCGCGGAGCGGA
>JAYTGI010000041.1:0-2685 GCA_043733605.1 Demequina sp.
CAGATCCAGGGCGTGCCGATGAACAAGCGGCCACTGGCCATCCGCAACAAGAAGGGCAACCAGCGGGTGCGCTGGATCGGGATGAACGACACGGACGAGGAGATCGCCAGCGGCACGGGCGAGCACGCGCGCTTCTTCAAGGCCCTCGGCGAGGCGTCCGACTACCTGCAGTTCGCCGTGAAGCTCGCCTTGGCGACGGGCATGCGGCGCCAGGAGATCCTCTCGCTCTCGGACGACGGCGTGAACTGGCGCGACCGGGCCATCTTGCTGCAGGCGCTTGACACGAAGACGGCCACGGCGCGCGTCGTTCACCTCAACGCCCATGCGCTGGCCGCGCTCAAGAGCTGGAAGCTGCGCGGCACGAACGGCGAGTTCTTTCCGGGCGAACGTGAGTGCTGGGAGGATCGGCTGACGAAGCGCGAGTGGAAGCGGCTCTGCAAGGACGCTGAGGTCACCGACTTGCACTTCCACGACTGCCGCCATCACTTCGCGGTGATGCTGCGGAAGACGGGCGCGCCGCTCGAGGTGGTGCGCGAGGCACTCGGACACGCCTCCATCACGCAAACCGAGAAGTACGCGCACGTGGGGCCGAGCGAGGTGAAGGCGGCCGTGGAGCGAACGAGCGGCTAGACGACCCCGTCGGTCTTGCGCTCCTCCCAGAACTTGCCTTGGTCGAGCCGGCGCGGAGCCGGTCGAGGAACTCAAACTCGACCGTCGCGTCCGAGAAGAAACGCCGACCCGTGCGCGTCACGACGACCCCGGCCTCGCCTGTCGCCACGCCGAACCGCGACTTCGCCGTGTCCGGCGTCGCAGCACGCCACGACGACGGCGCGCGACCCCATCCGCTTCTCTTCGCACACGACGCGAACCACGCCCTCGCGGCGGAAGTAGGCGAACGTTTCGTCGGGGTGCTCCAGAAGGCTTGGCTTGCGCGAGGTCTCGCACGGCGAGATCGTCGGCGGCAGGTACACGAGCCAACGAGGGTTCGCGGCGGTGGGCCCAGGCGGGTAACAGCAGGCATGTTGCAACGCTTTGACTACAAGTGACTTGACTCACTAGTGTTCCAGAGCCATAGATGGTTTGTGCTTGAGGTCTTCAACACCAACGAGTTCGGCGAGTGGTTCGACGAACTGACGGCTGACGAGCAGGAGGACGGGGCCTACGTCGTCCGCCTGCTCGAGCAGGACGGCCTTGGTCTCCGCCACCCGTACAGCTCCGCGCTGGCGGCCTCGAAGTACGCATTTCGCGAGCTACGACCCAAGAAGGGCGCCAGCCCGTTGCGAGTGATCTACGCGTTTGATCCGCGACGGGATGCGGTGTTGATCCTCGGCGGTGACAAGGGGAGCGACGCCAAATTCTACCGTCGGATCATCAAGCGAGCGGAGACGATCTGGAAGGACTACCTGGCCGAGCAAGAGCAAGGGCTTCACAAGGAGGAGAAGTGAAGATGGCTACCAAATTGAACCGCTGGTCGGACACCCTGCGCAAGAGCAAGCTGCCGCGGAGCCGGATCGAGCGCATCCACCGCGAGGCGGACGCCGAATTGATCGAGATGAACATGCGGGAGCTGCGCGAGGCCGCCGGCAAGACGCAGGCGCAGGCCGCGGCTGCCGCGAAGATGTCGCAGTCCGATCTCTCCAAGGCTGAGCGCAGGCCGGACCACCGCGTCTCGTTCCTGCGGCGCTACGTCAAGGCGCTCGGTGGCGAGTTCGAGGCGGTCGCGGTTGTGAACGGCAAGCGCATCCGCCTGCACGGGGTCTAGCTTCCCTTCGGCGCGCTCGCGTCCTTCGCGCGACTCGATCCGCTGCGACATGGACCGCGGACCGGGGCGGCACGGCACTGAAGAACATGAAGACTCGGGCGACCTCGCACGACGCGGTCAGCCTCTTCTCTGCGGGTCCATTGGAACGCCGACCGCGCACTTGCGATCGTTGTTCGATAGATGCTAAGTGTATTGCATGACGCATCTTGTGCCAACAGAACGGCCGGTGATGCCGCAGCGGCGGCTGCGTTACGTTACGGGCCTGGAATCGCATGCGACCGAGCTGTTCGGTTTGCTGGGTTCGGCGGTGTTCGGCAACCCCGTCCACGTGTTGGCCCGAGCAAGGACGAGGACGGCGAACGGTCCGCGGGGCATCTCGCCGAACAGGAGCATTGTCGCAAAGGCTTGCTTCCTCGCTGGAATGCGGCCACCCCGCCCCCGCCAACGCGGATGGGAATCGAGGGGCGGTGGACCCCGACCCCTCTCTCCCAACGACCGGATAGAGGGGTCGGGGTCCACCTGAGATCACCAAGGCAGGGTCGGGGTGGTCAAGGTCTGGAGAGACTGAAGAGGGGTGGAAGCAAATTGGTGCTGGAAGTTGCAGAGGGCAAGGAGTGAGGAACAGGGAGAGAACCATGAATGATGAGAAGTTCAATCCAAAGGAGAAAGAAAGAAGAGAGGAAAGCTCAATCGTTCGGTTGTCGCGGAGGGACAAGGATCTGTTGTGTCACGTTGCGGTCGCGGGAGGTCTAACGAGCGAACAGATCAGGAGGCTCGTGTTTTCGACGCCGGGTCTCGCTCATGAGCCGCAACGAAGAGACGTAGCAAAGCAATCCTCGGCGGTAGTTTGTCGAAGGCGACTCAAGCGGCTCTGCGGCAAGGACGGCGGCCCACCCTACTTGCGCCGCGTTTCGTTCCGGAAC
>JAYTGI010000042.1:0-2676 GCA_043733605.1 Demequina sp.
GCGCACGGGCCACGGAAGGACCGGTTCGTTTGGGGAGAGGGTCATGCATCGAAAGTACTCTTTCGAAAGAGATGTTGCAACATCAAGGCTCGAGACCGGTGCGCCTTCCTCCGTGGCCTAGTGGTCGATGCGCCTGCGCTCGTAGAGCCGACGCAGGGGAGCGGGGGCCCACCAGTTCCACTTCCCCAGCAGGGTCATAGTCGCAGGCACCAGCAGCATGCGCACGAGCGTGGCATCGAGGAATACGGCGACGGCCAGGCCGATGCCCACCTCCTTGATTACCAGCAGCTGTCCGGAAGCGAAGCCCACGAACACGAGCACGATCACCGCGGCGGCCGACGTGATGATGCGGCCCGAGCGTTGCAGGCCCTTACGCACTGCCTCGTCGTTCGGCTCTCCCGCGTCGACGTGTTCCTTGATCCGCGCCAGCAGGAACACCTCGTAGTCCATGGCGAGGCCAAAGCCGAACGCGATGATCATGACCAGCACGTACGTCTCGATGCCGCCAGTGGTGGTGAATTGCAACGGGCCTTGGAGATGCCCGTCGGCGAAGATCCACGACACGATGCCCAGGGTCGCGCCGAGCGAAAGCGCATTGATGACCAGGGTCTTGACCGGCACCAGGAGCGATCCGGTCATGAGGAACAGCAGCACGAACGTCGCCAGAACTACGAGCCCGAGCGCCCACGGGGCTCCTGCGCTGAGCGAGGCGATGAAGTCCGCCTGGACCGCGGCCTGGCCGCCCAAGTACACGGCGAAGGGCGCGCCCTGGGTGCGAAGATCGCTCACGAGCGCACCGGCCTGCTTGCCAGCCTGGTCCGGATATGCCGTGAAGACTCCCGCGGTCGCCTTGCCGTCAACCGCGGTCGCCTCGGTCACGCGGGTGACACCATCAACCTTCGCGACCTTCTCGAGCCACGCGTCGAGTTCTGCGGGCGTGGCCGAGGCGAGCACGTCGATCTGCGCCGACGCGAGCGCAGGGTAGCGCGCGTCGAAGCCGTCGAGCATCTGCCTGCGTTCATTCGACACGGGAAGCAGTTGATAGTCCGAGTTCCGCACCGCGATGTCGAGGATGGGGCTGGCGAGCACGAGCAGGATGCCTGTCACCGCTCCGACGATCGCCCACGGTCGGCGCTGCACAAACAGCGCAAGGCGAGAGAAGAAGCCCTCCTCGCTTGAGACATCGGCGGTGCGGCGCAGCACGTTGCGCACGCCGGGGATTCGATCGAGAAGGGACCTCTTGGCCAGCCGATGCCCGTACAGGTAGAGCACGGCCGGAACGAGCGTCAGCGCGGACAACAGCGCCATGACGACGACGCCGAGAGCCGCCCCGCCGATGCCGCGGATCAACTCGGCAGAGAAGACGAGCATTCCTCCCACGGAAATGGCCACCGTGACGGCGGAGAACGCCACCGTCCGCCCGGCGGTAGAGAGCGTGATCGCAAGGGCCTCGGCGCGCACATCATGCGCCCGCGAATCCCCGAGTCTCGCGATCTCCTCGCGATACCTGGACACGATGAGGAGTCCATAGTCGATCGAGAGGCCGATGCCAAGCACGGTCACCACGTTGATCGCCGACTGGTCGAGCGAGATGCGATACGAGAATCCAAAAAGGACCGCGAGCCCACCCGCGATTGACGCGAAGGCCCCCATGAGCGGCGCGGACGCGGCGAGGAAGCCGCCGAAGACGAACACCATCACCAGCAGAGCGATGGGCAGGGCGACGGCCTCGCCGGTGAGAAGGTCCTTTTCGATTTGGGTGGTGAAGTCGTTGATGATCAGGGGATTCGAGTAGGCCCGCACCACGGGTTGGGGCGTGGCCCAGCCATTCGCTGCCGCCTTCATGAGGGACTCGACCTCTTGGTGTTCGTTCGTGGCCGCGGCAGCGGTCGCGAAATGCACGTACGAGACCGTGAGGAGGAAGGCCTTGCCATCCGTGCTCGCAAGCAGCTCCGGGGTCACGGCGGCGCCGCTTCCCGCGCCTTGGGCGGCCTCCGGACCCGGGACCACTCCGAGGGGCGACATCACAGCGATCACGCCAGGGCGCGCGGCGAGTTCCTTCGCGAGCGCCACCACCGGCTGGGCGAGAGACGCGTCGTCTGGCGCGATGCCCGTGAATTCGGCCGTCAGTAGCGGCCCCGTCGTCTCGGAAGGGTGTGACTTCTGGAACTCGTACACCTTGGTCGAGTCGGCGCCCTGAACGGTCGGCAGACCCGTCGAGGCGCGGTCGTAGAGATTCCCTCCGCCGACGCCGACGGTGGCGAGCAGATACATCCCCAGCGCAGCGGCGATCCACGCGAGGACGACGAAGCGGGGGTGGCGGGCGATGAAGCCGGCGATGGAGGCGAACACGACGCCATCGTAGGGTGCTCGCCGTGCACGCCGCTCGGCCCCGCGCCCGGGCGGGGCGCTAGGGCATTGCCGCTTGGCCCCGTGCCCTGCCGCGTCTTCGAGGCCCGGCTGCGTCGCCCCACGCCCGTACAGTGAGGGGGTGGATCTCTTCGACGCGACAAGCATGAGTGCGACGGGCGTTCCGCAGGCCTCCTCGAACGCGCCCCTTGCCGTGCGGATGCGCCCAACGAGCCTCGACGAAGTGGTGGGCCAGTCTCACCTGCTTTCCGACGGCGCCCCGCTCAAGCGGCTCATCACCGACACTGTGCCCGCCACCAGCGTGAT
>JAYTGI010000043.1:0-7447 GCA_043733605.1 Demequina sp.
GCCACTCTCATCAGTCGCTTGGGTCCCTTGCCGGTCTAATCTTCGACGGTCACCCTGATCTGCGATCCCCACGGATCGGGGAAGCGCAGCGTCTGGCCGTCGTCGGCCGCCTCGACTCCGCGGAACCCGAGTCGGTCACGCAGGGCGCCGAGGCCGTCGGCGTCGGGCAGGATGATGTCCATCGTGCCGAGGCCAAGCGAGGCCGCGCGGGGGCCAGCGCCGCGCGAGTTCCATACGTTGAGGCCCACGTGGTGGTGATAGCCACCGGCGGCCACGAAAAGCGCGGAGCCCATGTTGAACACCTCATCAAAGCCAAGGGTGCCCACGTAGAACTCCTTCGCGGTGGGGATGTCGCCCACCTGGAGATGGACGTGGCCCACGCTCGCGATGCCATTGGGTCGGGACAACTCCGCCTCGGCGATATTCGCGTCGAGGTAGTCGCGTGGGTCGAGGCGTAGCGTGTCCATGAGGGGCCTTCCGTCGGGACCTCGGGGCCATGACGCGGCGGGTCGGTCGAAGTACAGTTCGACGCCATTTCCCTCTGGGTCGTCAAAGTAGAAGGCTTCACTCACCAAGTGGTCGGCCGATCCCGTGAAGCGGCCGATTCCCGATTGGGCCACGCGCGCCACCGCACCGGCGAGCGCCGCGCGGGTCTCAAATACTACGGCCGTGTGGAACAGGCCCGCGCCGCCGCGGTCGAACTTGGGCAGGTCGTGGGAGTGAGTGAGCGTGACCGTAGGCACGCCGTGGCGACCGAGGATGTGCGTATGGCGATCGGTCGCGATGTGATCGAGAGCGATGACGTCGCGGTAGTACGTGAGCATCGTCTCAAGGTCGCGGACGTGAAGCTCGACCGCGCCCATGCGAGTGCCCGCGGCGAGTGTGTCTACGGCAACAGTGGAATCGGCGGCGGCGGAATGGGTGGCGGTGGCGTCGTTCACCGTGTCTCCTCAACTAGGTGACTTGTCAACACTTTGGTGTCGCCACCGATTCCCGCGGTGAGCCCCTGGCACTTGCGGTCGTTCACGACACCGGGCACGAGCGCTCCTGCGCGACCGCTTGCATCTTGACTACTCGGTGCTACTATCTACTAGTAGTCATTGATACTGAGTAGTAAACGAAGGGGCGGCGCGGTGCGCAAGCAGATGACGGAGATGCTCAAGGGCACGTTGGAGGGCATCGTCCTGGCCATCCTGACCCTCCGGCCCGCGTACGGCTACGAGATCACGGCGCGATTGCGGGAGCAGGGTTTCTCCGACATCGCCGAGGGCACCATCTACGCGCTGCTGATCCGCATCGAGCGGCGTGGCCTCGTCGACGTCGAGAAGGCGCCGTCCGAAATGGGGCCTCCGCGCAAGGTGTACTCGCTCAACGCGGCTGGGCGGGACTATCTCAATGAGTTCTGGGGCACGTGGGGCTTTCTCGCTCAACGACTGGATCAGCTGCGACAGGAAGGAAAGTGAACATGTGGATCGAGAAGCTCATCGGCGACCTCGCCGACAAGAAGAGCTATCTGCAATACAGGGCGCGTATCAAGAAGCTGCCCCCTGGTTACCGCGAGGCGGCGCTCGCGCTCGAGCGCTATCTCATGAACATGGGCCCAAGTGACGATGGTGAGGCTCTCATCGCGATGCTGACGGATCTGGCCGACCTGCTCGAGCAGAGTGTCGCCGATGACACGGCTATTCGCTCGCTCGTAGGGGACGATCCTTCCGAGTTCGCGGAAGCCTTCCTCGACAACTACGCAGGGGGAAGCTGGATCCGCAGGGAGCGGAAGAGACTGGCCGAGTCCATCGATCACGCGGTGGGTCTCAGAGAATAACGATCGGCTGGACGGGCACGACCGTGCCCCAGCAACGACAACGGCCGCCACACCCTTGCGGGTGGGCGGCCTTTGGCTTGGTCACGTTGGGGCCGATAGACCGTCTATCGGCTCAGCCCGCGCTTGTCCATGCTGTGCTTCTCCTGCGACTTAAACAGGTTGAAGCGTGGCAGGAACTTGTCCCAGTCGATGATGTGCGAATCGAGCTCTGGCCCGTCGATGCACGCGTGCTTGCGCACCGGCTTACCCTCGATCTCGACGGGCACCATGCAGGCGCCACACATGCCCGTGGCGTCCACCATGATCGAGTTGAGGCTCGCGACGCACTTGACGCCGTAGGGCTTGCTGAGGTCGCTCACCGCGCGCATCATGAACGGGGGACCAATGGTGACGATCTCGGCGAGCGTGCGGCCCTTGCCGGCCTTATTCGCCTCGAGCATCTCCTCGAGAGGGCCAGTGACGAAGCCCTTGTAGCCAAGCGTGCCGTCGTTGGTCGCGTAGATGACATTGAGCTGGTCGCCATACTCCGCCCGCAACAGGCCGACGCGCTCGTCCTCCGCAGTCCAGAACATCAAGTTCTCGCTGCGGAAGCCTGCGATGAGGGTGACGTGGTTGCCGATCTCGAGGTGCTTCCTCATGATCGGGTACACAGGGGGAAGGCCAAGGCCTCCAGCTGTGAACACGACCGTCGAATCATCGGGGTAGCGTTCGACGTGGCTCGGCTGGCCCAGCGGCCCAGCGACTCCCGCGAGGGCCTCGCCCACCTCCATCTTGTTCATCAGGATGCTCGACGTGCCCATGCCTTGGATCACCAGGCAGATGGTGCCAGCCTTGGTGTCCCAGTCTGCAAGAGTGAGCGGAATGAGCTCGCCGCCGTCCCATGGCAAGACGCGAACGAACTGCCCTGCCTGGGCGTGGTCGGCGATGACAGGTGCGCGGACGGTGAACTCCACGATGCCATCACTGAGCTGCCTCTTGGCAACGATGGTCGAGGCCGTCAGGCTGCGCTGCGTGTACGCGCCTGCCGTCGCCACCATGGAAGGAACCTGCGCGAGCGGCACGTCAAGGTCGCCCAGGATTTCCCTGGCAGCGCTCTGGCCGTCGCCAGCGGCGTTGACGGCCGTTGAGCCGCCACGTTGGGCGTCTCCGCCGGTGTAGATGCCCTCGAGGGAAGTCTCCTGAGAGCCAACGCTCTTGACGTTAATCGTTCCCCACTTGGACGTCTCGAGGCGAGGCTCCGAGTCCTTGATGATCGGGTTCGAGGCGTTTCCCAAGGCCATGATGACCAAATCGGCCTTGATGGTCTCGGTCTTGCCGGTGCTGATGGGCGCTCGGCGACCTGAGGCGTCGGGCTCGCCCAACTCCATCTGGTCAACGATTGCGGCCTTCACAAACCCTGTGTCATCCCCGATGAACTCGGTGGGACCTGCGAGCTGCTTGAGGGCGATGCCCTCCTCCAGCGCGTGATGCAACTCCTCGACACGGGCTGGCATCTCTGAACGCCCGCGGCGATAAACGATCGTGACGTTGCCGCCGAGGCGACGGGAGGTGCGTGCCGCATCCATGGCGGTGTTGCCACCGCCGATGATAAGGATCTCCTTGCCCTTGATCTCGGGCAGCGGAGTCTCGAACTCCTCCTTGAGGCCCTGCATGAGGTTCACGCGGGTCAGGAACTCGTTGGCGGACATGACGTTGAGGAGGTGCTCTCCTGGCACGTTCATGAAGCGAGGCAGACCCGCCCCTGTGCCAACGAAGATCTTCCAGAAGCCCGCGTCTCGCAGGTCCTGCAGCGTGGCCGTCTTGCCCACCACGAAGTTCATCACGAACTTGCCGCCCAAGAGGCGGATCTTCTCCACGACGTCGTCGATGAGGTTGTTGGGAAGACGGAACTCAGGGATGCCGTAGCGGAGCACACCGCCGAGCTGGTGGAACGCCTCGAATACCGTCACGGGGTATCCCTCGACTGCGAGGAGGTACGCATTGATCAGGCCGGAAGGGCCGGACCCGACGATGGCGACTGGGGGCTTGGTGCCCTGCTTCCATGGGTCGGCGACACCGGCGAAACGCTCCGTATTCGCGTCGGGGTAGAGCAGCTTCTCGCGCTGAGGCAAGAAGAATTCGATCTGCCCGATCGACATGGGCACCTTGAGGATGCACGAGCCCTGACATTGGAGCTCCTGGGGGCATACCCTGCCGGTAACGTCAGGCAACGGGTTCGAACCCTGAATCAGTTCCAGCGCCCCACGGAAGTCGCCGCGGCCAATGAGGTTGATCATCTCGGGGATGTGTATGCGGACGGGGCAACCCCCGATGCGCTCATCCGTGTTCTTCTTGAGCGAACCCAGTTCGCACGGGCGCTCCTCACACTGCTTGTCGCGAAGCACCTCGAGCCACACAAGCAAGTCAACCTCGCGAGCCGTGAGCCCCAGATCCATGTACCCGAGGTAGCCCTTGTTCACCAGCTCGAAGTCCTCCGCGCGAACGTCGGCCTCCCTGATGTACGGCGGGATGGCGACGTTCGCAGGCCATGCGGCGGAGAGCCCCTGGAGCATGGGGTAGCGCGGGGAGAGGACGCGATCGACGGCGCGGATAAAGGAACGCTTCTTGCCCACTGGGAGGTCCCAGATGAAGCGCATGAGCACGGTGCTTGCATCGCCCTCTTGCCCCATGAGTCCCCACAGCGTCTCGATGAACTCGTCGCTCAACTCGGGCTGCTGGAATTCCCACGCTGCGGCCGCGACGCCATCCTCGATGAACATGTCCCTGAACATCGAGGGGTCGTCCACAAGCCGACGCTTGAGCAGGTCGAGCTGTTGCTTGAAGGTCTCGACCCCCGCGGATACCTCGAGGCCCTCGACCTCGCTCGCCGTGGCTTCGAGCGCCTGCTTCGCGTCGAGATAGCGACGCAAGTCCTCCTGGGAGGAGGAGGTGCCTCGTGAAGTTTCGTCAACAATGCTCATTTGATGATCTCCGCGTCGCACGAGGACTTGACCCTGTCCATGCGCTTCTGAAGCTCAGGCGTCAACTGGACCGAGTCGAGCGCGCCAGGGACCATCGTGGCGACCGTGCAGGCTTCGCCGTCGATGATCATGGTCTTCTTTTCGAAGAACTGCGGTAGTTCCTGGTAACACGTGCCGCAGTCGTTGCACTTGGGCTCGTCGGCGGGATCCAAGTAGATGGGTCCCGTTCCCCCTTGCGCGACCTCGGCGCACGACGGCGCCGCGGCTGTAGCGACCGCGGTGGCACCGGCGGTGGCGCCAGCGCCTTGCGGCACCACCTGGAGCGGAAGAGCCGTACGTGCGCGCACCGGTGCCTTGCTGGAAGCCGCGAGCGCCGACATGGCATTGGCGATGTCGTCGAGCGAGCTTTCGCGCAGCTGGAGAACTTCCTCGTACTGAGCCTTGAGGGCATCGACCTCCTTGCGGTGGTCCCCTGCCATCTGATCCTCGTGCTGGCCGGCCAAGTACTGCAGCGTCTGCCAGAAGCGCTTGCGCTCCTCAACGAGTGCCACGATTGCCGCCGAGCATTGGACCTTGATGAGACGCTTGTCGGCGTCGGTTGCGTAGACGAACGGCGTCTTGCCTTCGCGCTCGGCGGCGCTCATCTCGGCATATTCGGCAACGGGGGTCGCAGAAGCCTCGTTCGCAGCCGCCAGCTTGTGGAACTGCTTCTTGAAGCGCACCTCACCCAAGGCGAACTCGGCTGGGGTGAGCGGTGTGGTCATCAGCTGGAGCGAGCCACCCTCTCCGATGTACTCCACCGTGCTCGTGGTCCACGTCTTGCCCACGTCGGGGTTGCCATCGAGAGAGAACCGCTCGCGCAACAACGTTCCCTTGCGGGGGTCGTGTACGAACAGCGGGCTCATTCGGCTCTCGACCGCGAGGCGGGAACGCGAGTTGGACAGGTCTTCCGCGATGCCGTTCTCTGTGCCACATGGGGTATAGATGTCCATGACTGCCGCACCCGATTGGTAGTTGAGCACCTGCATGGCAGTGGTGAGGAAGTGGCCGTGCATGGCCGTCGAGGTGGACGCTGCGAACACACCGGGGTGGAACGAGGCAAGCAGCGCCAGGTCCTTGCGGCCCTCGAGCTTGCCATCGTGAGCCTTGCCGACCCTCGCAAGGTCGGCGTCTTGGCCGATGTACGAGGCCGTCGAGGCCTGACCACCCGTGTTCGAGTAGGCGCCCGTGTTGAGCACCAGCATCTTAATGGGCGTACCGCTCGCGAGGACGCGAGACATCGCACCAAAACCGATGTCGTAACTCGCGCCATCGCCACCGATTGTCAGCACGTTCGGCATGAGGCTCAGCTCTTCGGGCGTGAAGTCGCGCCATGCGAGCGTGCTCAGTTTCTTGCCATGAACGGCTGGGTCGTAGGCGTCTTCAAGCTCGAGTCGTGCCTGGCGAATCGCCTTTACTTGGGGCACCTGACCAGTGGAGATGCCTTCAAAGATGCCCGACGCAAGCGGTTGGGCGTCCTGGAAGAGGCTATTGACCCACGGGTCAAGGTAAGGGGTGAAAGGCATCGTCGATGCGTAAACCGAGCTGCAGCCCGTCGAGTTTGCTACCACCGTGGGGGCGGGCCCTCCACCGGTTGGCCCTGCCTCGGAGAGGTACAGCGCCTTGTCGAGTTCGACCAGAACGGCTCCGATGCGCGCGTGGCGCTCGGTGTCGGCGCTGTCTGCATGAGCGACGTCGAGACCGTCTTGCTTCGCCTGGAGCCTCTCGATGAGTGTCTCTAGCTCGGCCACGTGGGCCACCCTGCGCTCGTCGCCAAGCGCGCGGCTCATCGACGTCACGAGCCTGATAGCCGTGACCTCGCCACAGCCGCGGCACGCGCCGTGGCCACCGGTGGTTGCGTAGTAGTTGACGTGGTCGAGAAGCATGCGCTTGATGTCACCGTCGGGACTCGTGGCGCCCGCGGTGAAGCGCTTGGGGCTGTTTGGCAGCTTGGTCATGACCTCGAAGCGCTGTTCGAGAGTGGCCAACACATCCTGGTCTTGGTCGACCGCCGCGAGCGCACCCGCTCCGCAGACCTCGACGCACTGGAGACATCCCGTGCACTTCCACGGGTCGATGGCCGCGGAGAACAGGCCACCTGTGCCTGGGGTCTCCTTCTCCATCGAGTCGAAGAACGGACGCGTGCGAGCCACGGGGAAGGTCGCCAGCCTCACGACCAAGGCGTCCAGGTTGTTGCGCATCGACGTTGAGGTCGAGTCGACGCCCTTGGAGGCCTCGGCGACGACGACGGAGAAGTCTGTAGCGTTCTTGTCCTGGCGGTAGAGCTCGCGAACGCGCTCGGCCAAGGGATATACCTGGGCGCGCATCGCTTCGCGCTGAGGCTCGGTGGCCTCGATGCTCGCGATGCCCGCGAGCAACAGGTCGTGGATCTCATGGATAGTGTTCGGGATCGCGACGTCGGGGCAGACCATCGCGCAATCGAGGCAGCCAGTGCAGGCGGCGGCGTTGAAGACAGGCGCCACGCGACGGAACAGGCCCTTGTCCTTGGTTTGACCGGTTCCGATCGGCATGAACATGCCCGTACCGGGAAGAACAGGGTATTCACCGATGGTGCCGTCACGGAAAGGCCGCGCCATCAGGTCTTCGTAGTACTCGGGGTCGAAGA
>JAYTGI010000044.1:0-7403 GCA_043733605.1 Demequina sp.
GCCTAAAAATGCGCCACGCTATCGCATACCGCCTGGTATTAGCAAAGATTGTCGCGGTGCTCGGTGGGCGCGCTCGATGGGCGATTTCCGGCTCTGCGCCCCTCGGCGCCAGGCTGGGACATTTCTATCGTGGCCTGGGCCTCACGGTTCTCGAGGGGTACGGCCTTACGGAGACGATGGCGGCCTCGCACGTGAACCCGCAGGATGCCCCGAGGATCGGCACCGTGGGTAGGTGTATCCCAGGCATCGAGGTCAAGATCGCCACCGACGGCGAGATCCTGCTCCGTGGCGACCAGCTGTTCGAGGGCTACCACCACAACCCTGAGGCAACCGCGTCGTCGATCGTCGACGGGTGGTTCCACAGCGGCGACATCGGGACTCAAGATGCGGACGGATATCTGACCATCACGGGTCGCAAGAAGGAAATCATCGTGACCGCGGGCGGCAAAAACGTCGCTCCCGCGGTGCTCGAGGATCGCCTGCGCGGCTATCCCCTCGTGTCTCAGTGCGTCGTGGTGGGAGACGGCAAGCCATTCATCGGCGCCCTCATCACGATCGACGTCGATGCACTTCCCGGTTGGTTGCACGGCAAGGGATTGCCCGGGATGACGATCGCGGAGGCAGTTCAGCACACCTTCGTTCGCGAGCACCTCGACAAGGCCGTAGCTCGCGCAAACAAGGCGGTCTCGCGGGCGGAATCAATCCGCAAGTACGACATCCTTTTGGACGACTTCACCGTCGAGAACGGGTATCTGACGCCATCTCTGAAGGTCAAGCGCGCCTCAGTGCTTGAGGACTACAAAGACACCATCGAGGCCATGTACGCCGAGGACACTCGCGACTGAAGCGCTAGAGCCGCCGGGACTAGAAAGCCACTGGGGCCTACAGAGTTACCGGGCCTACAGAGTTACCGGGCCTAGAGGGCTACCGAGCCCAGAAAGCCACCGGGCCGAGAACGTCACGAAGCCCTCTCGTCGGCGCGCACGAGCCTAAGAGGGGGCACGAGCCCCCCACCTGCCATCGCGGACAACGCCGCGGCTTGGTCGCTGTCCACCTCGAACGCGCCTGGCCTGCGCTCGATGGTGAGGAACGAGACAACGCAGTCCCCGCACGCGGGGCCACGCTCGGTGCACTCATCGCAATCGATCATCATGTGCTCCACGCTAGGACGCACCCCTGACACGCCCCCCCCTTACATCCCCGCCCCTGACCCCGGCCACCCTTCGCATGTCGGACGAGTGACGTAGCGTCGGCCCTATGACCGCCCCCCTCCCCGACCTCGCCGGCCAGCTCCAAGGCCTGCAGATGGGACTCGACGAGATCGGGGAACCGTTGCGAGCGACCACCTTCGTGGTCGTCGACCTTGAGACGACGGGTGGCTCCCCCGCGTCGTCGGCGATCACGGAGATCGGCGCGGTAAAGACTCGAGGCGGCGAGGTGATCGGCGAATTCCAGACGCTCGTGGATCCAGGCTGCCCCATTCCCCCCTTCATCGTGGCGCTCACTGGAATCACCGATGCGATGCTCGTGGCCGCTCCCCGCATCGAGCAGGTGCTACCCGCGTTCCTGGAGTTCCTTGGCGATGCCGTCCTGGTAGCGCACAACGCTCCCTTTGACGTCGGCTTCCTGAAGGCCGCGTGCAGGCAACACGGGTATCCGTGGCCCGGCAACGAGGTGGTCGATACGGTCACGCTTGCGCGCAGGGCGACCACCAAGGAAGAGGCACCTAACAAGAAGCTGTCGACCCTGGCTCGCGTCTTTGGCACCAGAGTGACCCCCAATCACAGGGCACTCGAGGACGCCAGGGCCACATCTGAGGTGCTGCACGGGATGCTCGAGCGGCTCGCACGCTTTGGCATCACCCACAGGGAGGACCTCGACGCGCTGCGAAACCCCGTTCCAGAACGACTGCGCATGAAGGCACCGATGGCCGATCGCCTGCCGTCGCAGCCTGGCGTGTACGTGTTTAGGGGACCCCAAGGCGAGCACCTGTATGTGGGCACCTCCAAGAACATCAGGTCACGCGTCAAGACCTACTTCACGAGGGGAGAGCAGCGCAGGCAGATCAGGGAGATGCTCGAGCTTGCCGTTGGGGTCGACGCTCACGTGTGCGCCACCGATATCGAGGCGCGAATCGTCGAGGTGCGGATGATCGAACGCTATCGACCGAGGTACAACAGGCGATCGGTGCGTCCGGAACGCACGCCGTTCCTCGCGTTGACCGACGAGCGCTACCCGCGACTGAAGGTCACCCGATCGAGCGACGGCATCGATGCCCTCGTTGGCCCCATGCGCGGCTCTTCAAACACGCGCGCGGCGATCGAAGTCATCGAGAGGACCCTCGGCGTGCGCACGTGCACCACACGGCTCACGATCGTGCCACGGGCGAACGCGAGGGCGTGCCTGCTCAAGGATCTTGGCCAATGTGCTGCGCCGTGTGTCGATGGCGGTTCTCAGGGGTACGACGATGCCGTTGCCGCCACGCGAGAGGCTCTGACCAATGACCCCTCGCCTATCGTCGACGTCATGGCTACCGCGATCGCCCAGCATGCGGAGAAGTTCGAATACGAACGCGCCGCCGAACTGCGCGATGGCGTCTCCGCGATCATCGACGGCGTGTCACGGGCACAGCGCCTGCGTGCGCTCGCGGGAGTGAGGCTCGTGGCCGCGCGGCGTTCTGGGCACGCGTTCGATGTCGTGTCGGTGGTGGGCGGTGTCCTCACCGGGTCCGCACGCGTGAGCGAGGGCGTGTGGGCGGTGTGTGCGCGACTCCGCGACGACTGGGAGGAGGCACTTTCCACCGCGCCCGCGACCGCTCTGGTCGAGGAGCGCGAAATGATCGCCCAGTGGCTCGACGCCGAGGGAACCCGCCTCGTCTTCGTCGATGGCGAGTGGTCGAGCCCTCTCAGAGGCGCTGGCAGGCATTCGCGCTGGTTGACGGCGCCGCACAGCGATCGCGACTACATCGCAACCTTTGACCGTAAGGGCGCCGCTAGGCGCCCTTCGCGCGACGGCGCGGCTATGACCGAGTAGCCTTAGCCCACCGCTGGAAGGTCGCATCTGCGGCGCCCGAATCGATCGCGTAGGCCGCCGCTCGCATACCCGAAAGCATGCGTTCGACCAAGGTGCCTTCGGACGTGCCAGGGAGGGTTCCATCGGCCGCGAGGGCGATCGCCGCGTTTGCGATGACCGTCTCGCGGATTGGCCCGCTTTCGCCTGCAAGAACCGACCGCGCCACCGCCGCATTCTCGTTGGACTCACCGCCCGTCAACACCGAGATCGGGATCGGGTGGAGTCCAAGATCGGCGACGGGGTCAATCGTGCTGCACTCGACCACTCCCCCACGTACCTCCCACACGGTGGTGGTTGACGTCGCCGCCAGCTCGTCAAGACCGTCGTCGTTACGGAACACGATCGCGTCGCGGCCGCGCATCGCAAGCACCTCGGCCATGACGGGGGCCAACTGCGCAGATGCGGCGCCGATCGCGCTCACGGCCGGCTGGGCGGGGTTCGTCAACGGACCCAGGACGTTGAAGATCGTCGGAATTCCCAGTTCTTTGCGCACGGCGCCCGCGAAGCGCATTGCCGGGTGAAAGGTGGGTGCGAAACAGAACGTGATGCCCACCTCATCGAGAATCTCGACAACGCGCTGAGGGCTGACATCGAGATTGATGCCGAGCGCGGCCAGCACATCGGACGATCCTGTCGTCGACGAGGCAGCCCTGCTGCCATGCTTCACCACGCGAAGGCCGGTGCCTGCGATCACAAGTGACGCCATCGTCGAGATGTTGACGGTGTTCGCCTTGTCACCGCCGGTGCCAACGATGTCCACTGCGCGGCCCGGTACAACGATGCGGGCCGCGTGCGCGAGCATCGTGTCGACCATTCCCGCGACCTCGGGGGCGGTCGCTCCCTTGGTCTGCATCCCCATGAGAAACGCGCCCAGCTGGGCGTCCGTCGCGCGGCCCTCGAATACCTCGTTGAGCATCCACGCGGTGTCGGATGACTCGAGGTTCTCATCGAAGGAGAGTCGCATGAGGATGTCCGGCCACGTTGCCATGAGTTCGCCTTTAGGGTTCGGGATTTAAGAGGGGGAAAGGTGAGGCGGTCAGGCTTGAGCGGAAGCGGGTGTGAAAAACGCGTCGACTGCTGCCTTGACCTCGAAGGGGTCGAGGGGGTGCGCCACTGCGGCCTCTGCCTCCGACCACGTGGCTAGCCACGCATCGCCCATGCGGCCCACGAGAACCACGATCGGCGGGCACGCGAAGAGTTCGTGCTTGAACTGGCGCGCCAGGCCCATTCCACCCGACTTCGCGGCCTCTCCGTCGAGGATCATGAGGTCGAAGTTCTCGGAGTCGGCCTGCATCAAGGTGCCCTCGTGCGTCGCGGTCTCGACCCACGCGATGGGCCGATCGGCGCTGCGGGGCCCCACTGCCATGCGGACCTTTTCGCGCGTGTTCGCATCGTCGCTGTACAGAAGGATGCGAATGGGGCGCGCCACCAACTTGTCCAGGTGCTCGGAGGCGGTGGACTCTGCGACGGGGCTCACGATGTCGTTCATGCGCCCATTCTGACACGAGCGGAGAGCATGTGGCCTGGCCTTCGCGCGGCGCACGGCAAAAGTGGGCTTTGGGTGCAAGCGAAGGGGCAAATGACAGGCATAATAGGGGGCATGTCCCACGCACCAGCGGCGGTACCATCCCCAATCCACGCTACGCGCCCCAATCAGGTCGCGGTTGGGACCATAGTCTGGCTCAGCTCCGAACTGATGTTCTTCGCGGGCCTGTTTGCGATGTACTTCACGCTGCGAGGCGAAGCGCCGTCCGAGTGGGCAACGAACGCTCCCCTGCTCAACGTGCCCTTCGCGCTGCTCAACACGTCGGTGCTCGTCGCCTCGTCGTTCACGGCGCAGGCGGGCGTTCTTGCTGCCGAGCGCTACCAGCGCCGACGCACGGGCGCGATGTGGAATGTGCGCAACTGGGGCATGCACGAGTGGTTCATCGCCACCTACATCATGGGCTCGTTCTTCATCGCCGGTCAGGTGTTCGAGTACACGGGCCTGATCCACGAGGGCCTGACGATTTCATCGTCGCCCTACGGATCCGTGTTCTACCTGACGACCGGCTTCCACGGACTCCACGTCCTCGGCGGACTGATCGCGATGCTCTTCGTCCTTGGCCGCTCCTTCGCGGCCAAGAAGTTCGGCACCGTCGAGGCCACCACCACCATCGTGGTCTCGTATTACTGGCACTTCGTTGACGTCGTATGGGTAGCCCTCTTCCTCGTCATCTACGGTCTGAAGTAGGAGGAATCATGCATCGCTTGAGCCTCACTCGTTATCACCGCGCGGCACCCTTGGTGCTTCTCTTCATCTTGCTCGCGGCGATCACGACGGCCGCCTCCTATATGCAGTCCCAGCCGGCGAACGCGACCACTGCGGCCTCAACAAACGACATCTCAGAAGGCAGCAAGCTCTTCGCCGCCAACTGCGCCACCTGCCATGGCCTGGCCGCCCAGGGCCAAGACGGCGTCGCCCCCTCGCTCATCGGCGTAGGCGCCGCCGCGGTCGACTTCCAAGTAGGCACCGGGCGCATGCCGATGCAGGCCTCCGGTCCACAAGCACCCGCGAAGACCGTGCAGTTCAGTCTGGACCAGATTCACCAACTTTCGGCATACGTTGCGTCGCTGGGCCCAGGCCCCGCGGTGCCCGATGCGGAAGCGGTCGATCCGACCTTGGGCGATGCCTCCAAAGGAATGCAACTGTTCAGGACCAACTGTGCGATGTGCCACGGCTCGGTAGGTGGCGGCGGCGCACTGAGCCAGGGAAAGTACGCGCCCTCGCTCATGAAGACCACGCCCACCCACATCTACGAGGCGATGCTCGTTGGCCCCCAGTCGATGCCCGTGTTCAACAACGCGAACATCACCCCTGAGGACAAGCGCGACATCATCGCCTACCTCGATGAGCAGCGCCAAGGCGCACCAGGCGGGCTCAGTCTCGGGTCGATCGGCCCCGTGGCTGAGGGCCTGTGGGCTTGGCTGCTTGGCATGGGGCTCATCGTCGGGTTTACCGTGTGGATTGGAGTGCGATCGTCATGAGCACCGACAACGGGAGCATCGCAAGCGAGACGCACGAGGCAGGCGTGGTTGACGGCGTTTTTGTCGATCCAGGCGTTCCCACCGGGCACCGCCCACGCCGTGCGGACGTTGACCCCAAGGCAGCCAACAAAGCGGAACGACAGGTCGCCGCGCTGTTTGGCCTCTCCGTGCTTGGCACGGTGCTGGCGATCTACGGCTACCTGACGTCGGACTCGAGCGGCGGCAACCTCGGCGCGGTGCAGCGCACCACGATGCTCATGGGCGTCGGCATCTCGCTTGCGATGTTCGGCGTTGGCACCGGCGCTATCCACTGGGCCAAGACGCTGATGCGTGACCACGACATGGTCGAGGAGCGTCACGCGCTGCGGTCATCTGACGAGGCGCGTACCGGAGCGATCGAGGTACTCAAGGACGGCGCCAAGGATTCGGGCATCGGCGTGGGTAGGCGCGGCCTCATCAAGGGCTCTCTTGTCACGGCGCTGCTGATCGCTCCCTTGTCGCTACTCGTGCCCGCAGTGGGCAACCTGGGCGGCGACTGGAACGTCTCTCAGTTCAAGCACACGATGTGGCGCAAGGGCACCCGCCTCGCGAAGGACCCAGATGGCACACCCATCAAAGCGGCCGATGTCACGATTGGCTCGGTCTTCCACGTCATTCCTGAGGGCCTCAACGAGCTGGAGCACGGCAAGCTCGAGGAGAAGGCCAAGGCGGTCGTCCTGCTCATCCGCCTCGACCCGCGCGACCTCAACGTGCAGCCCGGCCGTGAGGATTGGTCGTTCGACGGCATCGTCGCGTATTCGAAGATTTGCACCCACGTGGGTTGCCCAGTGGCCCTGTACGAGCAGCAAACGCACCACTTGCTGTGCCCGTGTCACCAGTCCACTTTTGACGTGGCCAACGGCGCAAAGGTCATCTTTGGCCCCGCCAAGAGGCCGTTGCCGCAGTTGCCCATCATGGTGGATGACGAGGGCTACATCGTGGCCAAGGACGACTTCAACGAACCCATCGGCCCGAGCTTCTGGGAGCGCCTCAAGTGAGTGACCTGACGACAGTTCCCTCGACAAGCAGGCTCAACCGAGCGGCGGGCGGTACCGCCAATTACCTGGACGAACGTACCAGCATCGGCGCCTTCACCAAGTTCATGGCGCGAAAGATCTTCCCCGACCATTGGTCGTTCATGCTGGGTGAGATCGCGCTGTACTCTTTCGTGGTCTTGCTGCTTTCCGGCGTGATCCTCACGGCCTTCTTTGTGCCGTCGATGGACGTGGTGCACTACGAGGGCGGGCTCGCGCAGCTTCAGGGCC
>JAYTGI010000045.1:0-7401 GCA_043733605.1 Demequina sp.
TTTGAGGACGCCCTCAGCGCCGCCGTCCGACACGGCTCGGGGCACGTGGCCGCACGCACCCAGACCTCGCTCGAGCCCACGCGCGAGGACGGAAACAACGTCAACCTCGACACCGAGGTCCTGTCGAACATCGACACCAACCTGCGGTATCAACTGGCGACCCGCGCGGTGGACGGCGAGTTCGCTCTGCTTCGTGCCGCGATGAGGAGCGCCTAATGGGCACCTTTGCGGCGATCGGCATCGCGGGTTCAGCCCTTGGCACCTACCGCAAATGGCTCGACGCCGTGTCGGACAACCTCGCAAATCTCAATACGGTGCGCGCCACCGATGAGACCGCGTTCCAGGCGCGCTACATCGTCGCCCAGGCAAACGACACTCAGGGCGGAGACAGCGGGGGCGTGCACGTCTCGGCGGCCGCCTATGGCTCTGCCGAAGGGCGAATCGTCTACGAGCCCAACCACCCGCTCGCCGATGCGGAGGGCAATGTGCGCTACCCCGACATCGACATGGCAAGCCAAATGACCCAACTGATCATGGCTCAGCGCGGCTACCAGGCAAACGCCTCGGTGGTCGACAGGGCCAGGGAAATGTACACGACCGCCTTGCAGATTGGTAGGAGCTAATGTCTGTCGCGCCCATCGGCGCGGTGCTGACGCCATCCGTCACGCCGACCGCATACATATCGTCCGTGTCGCCCGCAGGGGCAGCCGCGGCCGGCGCGACGGACGGAGCCTTCGCCAGCACTCTCGCCTCGAGCGTCGACGGCCTCCAAGCCATGCAAGCAAAGACCTCGGACCTTGCCGTCAAGGCGGTGACAGGCAACCTCGCCGATGTCCATGACTACACGATATCGGCCACCGAATCGGCGGTCGCGATGGAGCTCACGGCCACGGTGCGCAACCGCGCGGTTGAGGCGTTCAACGAGATCATGCGGATGCAAGCCTGATGCCCGCTCCGTTCAACACCATTGTTGGTCGCGTCCAAAGATCAATCGAACAGTTGAGTTTCGCGCAGCGGGTGTTCACGATCCTGATCACCGCGGCGATCGTGCTTGGAGCCGTCGCTCTTAGCCAATGGGCGTCCAAGCCGACGATGTCCCCGCTGTTCACGAACCTGTCAGCGACCGACGCGGCCGCGATTGTCGACCAGCTCAACTCAAATGGCGTGGAGTATGAACTGGCCGCCGGAGGAACCACGATCATGGTGCCAAACGCCCAACTGTACGATACGAGGCTCGCCGTCGCGTCTGCCGGGCTTCCCGCAAACTCGGACGCCGGCTACGCCCTTCTCGACGGCATGTCGATGACGAGCTCCGAGTTCCAACAGCAGATCACGTACCAGCGGGCCCTCGAAGGCGAACTCGCCAAGACCATCTCCGCCATGGGTGGAGTCAAAGAGGCGTCGGTCAAGCTGGCGATCCCCAAGGACTCGGTCTTCGTGTCCCAGAAGGCGGACCCCACCGCGTCGGTGTTCGTCAAGACGGCTCCAGGCAGCTCCCTCACGACCGCAAATGTCCAGGCGATCATCAACCTCGTGTCGGCGTCGATTGAGGGAATGACCTCCAAGGATGTCGCGGTGATCGACTCCAACGGCATCGTGCTCTCAACGGTTGGCGGCGACTCGACAACGCTCATGCAGTCGGGCCAGGTCAGCGACTATGAGCAACGCGTCGCGACAAACGTGCAGGCAATGCTTGACCGCGTCGTCGGCGTTGGCAACGCGGTCGTGTCTGTCAGCGCGGAGCTCGACTACGACAAGACCGCACGCACCACCGAGACCTTTTCTTCCGACCCGTCGGCGGCGCCGCTTTCGGAGTCAACGACTGTCGAGGATTACACGGGTGGCTCGGCGGCGGCGGCAGGAGTTTTGGGACCAGACAACATCTCGGTTCCCTCGGACGCAACGTCGGGCTCGGGCGCGTATCACAACGAGACCGCCGTCAAAAATAATGCCGTCAACAAGGTCACCGAAACGCTCCAGACGGCGCCAGGCAACGTGCGAAGGCAATCCGTGTCTGTCGTGGTGTCCGATGCCGCAGCGGGGTCCATGAAGATGGCCGACCTACAGACCATGGTGGCCGCCGCCGCTGGAGTCGACACCACGCGCGGAGACGTGGTCTCCGTGTCCAAGATGGCGTTTGACACGACGGCGGCCGAGACCGCTCAGGTCGCCCTCGATCAGGCAGTCACTCAGGAACGTGCAACCGCCACCAAGTCGATGTACATCGACATCTCCAGGTGGGCCGTGGTCGGGCTCGCCGTCCTGCTGGTCTTCTTCCTCATCCTGCGGATGTCGAAGCGATTGGGAGAATCGGAGCGCACCACGTTAAGCCTCGAGGCAGTCGAAGCGCTGGAGTCTCGCACCCACTCGGCCCTCGAAGCCCGCGCACAAGCGGTGATCGCCCAGGCTCAACAGGCCGTCGGACAACTCGGCGCCGCCCCCGTTCCCGACATGGAGTCGGTCGCCGCGGGCGTCCGTGACGAGATCATGGCGTTCGCGGCGGCCCAGCCCGCGGAGGTCGCCGAAGTGCTGCGCGGCTGGCTCGTGTCAGGGAGGCAGCGATGACAATCGCAATGCTGACCGGCACACAGAAGGCGGCCCTTGTGCTCATTCAGTTGGGCAATGCCGCCGCCTCGCGGATTCTTCACCAGCTCAATGAGGAAGAGATCGAGCAGATCACCACCGAAATTGCGCGGCTGCAGCACGTCGACGATGAGACGGTCGCCTCGGTCTTGGACGAGTTCAAGGCCTCAAGTTCCAGGAGCCCGGGGTTTAACCAGGGCGGTCTGACATTCGCGCGGAAGCTGCTTGAAGAGACGATCGGGAGGGACAAGGCCGCGGCAGTTCTCGAGCGCCTCGCCGGCCAGATCCAGGTCCAACCCTTCGAGTTCCTCATGCACGCGGATGCCCGCCAGGTCGTGTCGCTGCTCGCGGGCGAACACCCGCAGACGATCGCGCTGGTGCTCGCGCACTTGCGACCCGAACACGCTTCGGCGATCATGACCGGCTTCACACCCGAGATCCAGACCACGGTCGCCAGGCGCATCGCGCTGATGGAGAAGGCATCTCCAGACGTCGTGGCCGTGGTCGCCGAGCTGCTCAAGCGCAAGGCGACCGCCGTTCTCACCACCACCGAGATGTCAGTGGTGGGAGGAGTACAGCCGCTCGTCGAGATCATCAACCGCGCCGACGCCGCCACAGAAAAGCTGATCCTCGAGGGTCTTGCGGCGACGGATCCGGAGCTCGCGGACACGATTCGCTCGATGATGTTCGTCTTCGCCGACATCACTCTTCTCGAGGATCGCGCGATACAGCTTGTCTTGAGGGGCGTCGAGGCCAACACGCTCGCGACCGCCCTCAAGGGCGCCGATGACGCGGTCAAGGAAAAGATCCTCAAGAACATGTCCGAGCGCGCTCGCGAGAACCTCGAAGAGGAAATCGATTTGCTTGGTCGGGTGCGGATGTCGCTCGTCGAGGAGTCGCGCTCCCACGTCGTTCAGGTCATTCGCAAGCTCGAAGAGAGCGGCGAAATCATGATCAGCCGCGAAGGAGAAGACGACTATGTTGCCTGAGGCTCGCGTGAGCTCGTTCAAGCCCGCATCGATCACGCCTCACCACACCGATGCAGGCGACCCAGCCCGCACGGCGGGCTTTGCCGCAGGCTGGGCCGCGGGCGCCCGCGCCGCCGCCGACGCCGCAACCACGGAACGCACACGCCTTCAGGCCGAACACGATGCCCGCGAAGCTCAGCGCGACGTGGCGGCGTCTCATGCCCTGGGCGCGCTAGGGGCCGCGATGGATCAGTGGAACCACAAGGCCCTGCCCGCGATGGACGAGGCTCGCAGGACACTGTACGCCGCGGCGCTCGACCTCGCAGCGGCCATCCTGCAACGCGAGATCGAGCCGGGGACGTCATCCGCAAGGACTCTTCTGGACCGCGCGCTTGCCTTGCCCATCGAGGCGACGCCCAGTGTGCTGCGCGTGCATCCCGATGACCTGCTGCACCTCAACCTCTTGATCGAGTCAGGGCAAGCGGCGGTCCCAGCTGGGCTGCGCCTCGTCGGCGACTCGCGCCTGAGCCCAGGAGACGCCATCACCGAGCACGAGGACGGTGCGCTCGATGCCCGCATCGGCACCGCTCTCGCCCGCGCTCGCGAAGTGTTGCTTGGGGACGCGGCATGAGCGTACCCACCCTCATGGACCCGCGTGCTGGCATCGTCTCCGTCACTGCCGACCCGGTGCTGCGCAGGGCGCTTGAGGTCTGTGCACCGGAACGTGTGGGCGCGCTCGCGTCAATCGTGGGTCTCTCGATCGACGTCACCGGAATCTCCGCAGCGGTAGGGGACCTCGTGTCGATCGAGACGGACAACGCCGAGCCCACTGTGGCGGAGGTGGTCGCGATCACGCCTCACACGTTGCGATGCATGCCGCTTGGTGCGGTCCACGGCTTGAGGGTGGGAATGCAAGCGCGCGCCACGGGCCGCCCGCTCATGACGCCCACAGGTCCACAGCTACTCGGCAGGGTTCTCGACGGCCTCGGTCGTCCGATCGACGGCAAGGGCCCCGTGAACATCGGACCGCACGCTCGTCGCGCCCCCATCTCTGGAAGCGCGCCTTCGGCGCTTGACCGTTCGCGCGTCGACACCCCGTTGGGGCTGGGAGTGCGAGCGCTCGACACGATCGTGACCGTCGGCCGCGGCCAGCGCATCGGCCTATTTGCCGGCTCCGGCGTGGGCAAGTCGAGCCTCTTGTCGATGATCGCGCGCGGGACTGAGGCGGAGGTGTCCGTCATTGCCCTGGTCGGTGAGCGCGGACGTGAGGTGCGCGAGTTCCTCGAGGACGACCTTGGCCCAGAGGGCCTCGCCCGGTCGGTCGTCATCGTCGCGACGTCCGACGAGCCGCCGATGGTGCGTTTGCGCGCGGCCTTCGTTGCCACGCGGATTGCCGAGGAGTTCCGGGCTCACGGTAGGCACGCGGTGCTCATGATGGACTCACTCACCCGTGTGGCGATGGCTCAACGCGAGATCGGCCTGTCTGTGGGCGAGCCGCCCGCGACGCGGGGCTACCCGCCTTCGACCTTCTCGATCCTCGCCCAGCTTCTCGAGCGCGCCGGTACCGACTCCCACGGATCCGTGACCGGCATCTACACGGTGCTGGTCGACGGTGACGACCACAATGAGCCGATAGCCGACGCCGCCAGGTCCATTCTCGACGGCCACGTTGTCTTGACGCGTGATCTAGCGGTTCAGGGCCACTTCCCCTCTATTGACGTCTTGGCTTCCGTGTCGCGCGTGGCGCCCCGAGTCACGACAGCCGCTCAGCGCACGCTCGCTCAGCAGCTACGCCAAGTGCTGGCCGCGCGCCGAAGGGCTCAGGATCTGCTCGATGTCGGCGCCTACGCCGCCGGATCGAACCCCTTGGTTGACGCGGCAGTTGCGAACTCCGCGGCAATCGACTCCTTCTTGAGGCAACCCCTCGACGTGGTCGCGAGCGCCGATGAGTCGTGGAAGCGGCTCGCCGGGCTGGTCGACATGATGGGAGTCAGCAGTGAGTAAGCGATTCCAGTTGGCCGGACTGATGCGAGTCAGGCAGCTCCAAGAGGAGAAGGCCGCCGCAGATTTGGCCCAGGCAAACCAGGCGAAGCTCGAAGCCAGGAGCCGCAATGAATCGGTGACGCAGACGCTGGCGGGGCAATCCTTTCCGGACCTCGCTTATGCGAATGCGTACGACGCCCATGCCGAGGCGCTCACGGCGTACTCACCGAACTGGCAAGCGATTGTCGCCGCCAGAGCCGCGGTCGCGGCGATGCTCCGCGAAAGCAATCAGGCACTCCACGTCGCCTCCGACAACGCGGCGATGGCCACGGAGCACTGGGCCCAAGCGAAAACGAAGGCGGCGATGATCGACAAGTTGAAGGTGCGTCATGACGCGCAACTCGAGGCGGAAGTGTTGCGCGAAGAGCAGCTCACTCTCGACGAGGCGGCCCTTCGCAAGTCCGTAGAGGTGAAGCCATGACTTCGGTTAACGCAATAGCGAAGCTCTCCGCGCCCATTCTCGCCGCGAACGCCAGTCACAACACACACAGCGACGGCTTCGCTCGCGCACTTGAGGCGGCATCGAGCCCTGACGCTCGCGGCGCCCACGAGTGGTCCCGCGAGAGCGACGACACGGCGCACACGGAGACCAACGATCGGGGCCACGCAGCGGAACAGGGGCGGCGGACGCATGACGCCCACGCCACGACGCGGCGCACCCATGGTGCAGCCACGGACGCGAAGGCGGGCGACGCCAAGGAATCCGCGACCGGCGCAGCAGATGCAAAGGCCGCAGGCGAAGACGCAGCCGCAGCCGCAAAGGCCTCAGCCGCGAGCGCCGTCGACGGCGCGGCCGGCGTCGGCGACCAGGCCTTAGCCACTTCCGAATCCGAGGCGACCGCGGCGGCAGTGACTGCGCTTCTTGGATCTGCCCTCGCAGGATCTGCGCTCGCAGGTACCACCACAGATTCCGTCGGGCCTGGGATCGCCTCTTCGGGCGAGGCGTCCCAGGACCCGACGGTTGCTCCCGGCGCGCTCGCCGCGACACCCGTCGTTGCCGACCAGCCGGGCGTCGCCCAGGCGGATGCGGCACAGGGAGCGGATGGGACCACCACAGACACGCAGACAGCGAGCGCACAAACAGTGAGCGCTCAGCAAGACGGCGCAGCGCTCATCAACCACGCTGGGGCTTCAAGTTCCCGTCCAGCCGAATCGGCCTCCGCCAAGGCTGCAGTGCCGGTGACAACGCCGGTGGCCCCGGGCGATCAGGCCGCCGCGGTGGCGCCAGGTGGGGCGACCGCAAGCGGTCCCGACGATCAGGCATCCGGCCGAGGTGCTCGCGAGCGCACCGCGGCGGGGCGGCCGTTGACGGCGGCAGGTTCACCAGCGTCGGCCGGCTCTACCCAGACGACCACCGAAGCGTCTGCCCAGGAGAAGGCTGCCCCCGTCTTGCTCACCAGCCAAACGCCCGCATCGCAGACGCCCGCAATGGTCATCCCCGACGTGGGGCTTCACGTCTCCGCGGCGGCGGCTCCGACGCCCGCGCAGGCAGCGGCACCCGCATCACCGAACCAGTCCACGTTCCCCGTCCCGCTGTCCTCGCAACTTTCGGGCCAGATGACCTCGCTTCGTCAGTTGCCTCATGGCGAGCACATCCTCACCCTGACGGTGAATCCGGAGACGTTCGGTCCGGTGAAGGTTGTCGCTCGCATCACGCATGACGGAGTGACGCTCCAGTTGTTTGGCGCAAACGACCAGGCCCGCGCCGCGCTCAAGGCGGCTCTTCCTGACCTTCGCCGCGACCTCGCGGGAACGGGGCTCCAGTCCAACCTAGAACTTGGCAGCGACTCGGGCGCTGGGTCTGGCT
>JAYTGI010000046.1:0-18361 GCA_043733605.1 Demequina sp.
ACGGCGGTGACGCTCATGCGGTCGGGTGCGTCGGCCGCGGGAGTGGCGGAAGTGATGGCGATGGCGGGCGCGGCGGCGGACAACGGCATGAGATCGGCCGCCCGATAGGCGACTACCGAGAGCGGTGGCACCGTGACGGTCACGGAGGAGGAGTCGTCGGTGGTGATGGCCTCCGTCGTCCCGTACACGCCGTCAAAGGTGGTCGAGGGCGACCACGTGGGAACCTCGGCGGTCTTGGACTCCGTCGCGTTGTTGACCACGACGAGGTACTCGCGATTGTCGGAGCGGTCGATGCGCGAGAACGCGTAGATGCCGGATCCCGAGTCCGCGTAGCGGGTCTGTTGTGCGCCGTCCCGAAGCGCAGGGTAGGCCGCGGTGACCGACGCCAGGTCGTTGATCGTCTCGTAGAGCGGATGGGACGTGTCGTAGGAGTCTTGGCCCTGCGTGGCATCGGTGCCGATGAGGTCCTGGGAGAGGTAGTCGGGAATCTGTGTGGCGAACATCGGCTGGCGCGCGGCCTTGTCGCCGCCCTCGCCAGTGAAGCCCTGCTCGTCGCCGTAGTAGACGACGGGGTTGCCGCGCGAGAGGTACATGAGCGCATGTGCGAGCTCGTCGCGGGCGAGCAACTCGCCGTCGGCGGCCTTCGGGTTGTCGGTCTGGATAAAGCCGCCGATGCGACCCATGTCGTGGTTGCCGAGGAACGTGGGCAACTGATAGGCGTTCGAATCGGCGTCTGTGTACCAGTCGTCTCCCGCGAAGAAGTCGGCGAGCGACTGCGCAGAGCCGCCCTTGGACGCATACGTGCGGGCGGCGTCCTGGAACGGGAAGTCGAGCACCGCCTGAATGTCGTCTGTGGTCGTGTAGTGCGAGGTCAGCGCGCGCGAGGTGTCGAACACCTCGCCGAACATGAAGAAGTCGTCCTTACCGTTCTCGTGCGCGAAGTCAAGCACCTCGGGACCGAAGCGCTGCCAAAACGCGTCGTCGACGTGCTTCATCGTGTCGATGCGGAAGCCGTCGATGCCGAAGTCCTTGATCCAGGTCTCATAGATCGAGATCATGCCGTCGACCACTACTGGGTTCTCCGTGAACAGGTCATCGAGCCCCGAGAAGTCGCCGTACTGACTGTCTTCCCCCGTAAACGTGCTGTTTCCACGGTTGTGATAGAGCGTCACGTCATTGAGCCACGCGGGTGTCTTGGCGTTCTCCTCGCCGGAGGCGAGCACCGGAACGTACGGGAAGGACGTGGCGGCGTCGAGCTTCGGAAAGTCGCTGCCCCCCGCGTAGGTGCGGTCGTCGAACGGCTGCCCACTGGCATCCGTGTAGGGCCGATCGTCCTTCGACACGTAGGCGGTGCGGTCGCCCTCTTGGTAGCCGATGACGTCGGCCGTGTGGTTGGTGATGATGTCGAAGTAGACCTTCATGCCGCGGGCGTGGGCGGCGTCCACCAGTGCCGCGAGATCCTCGTTAGTGCCGAGGTGTGGGTCAACGTGAGTGAAGTCGGTGATCCAGTAGCCGTGATAGCCGGCGGACTGGTCCTCGACTTGCACGGCCTTGTTGGTAAAGCTGGGAGTGAGCCAGATGGCGGTGGTGCCGAGGTCCTGGATGTAGTCGAGCTTGTCGTTGAGACCCAAGAGGTCGCCGCCCTGGTAGAAGCCCGCATTGGTGGGATCGAAGCCGGACACCATCGGGTCCGAGCCCAGGCCGCCCTGATCGTTTGAGGTATCCCCGTTGGCAAACCTGTCGACCATGACGAAGTAGAAGTTCTGGTCGGTTTCTGCGGCGCGATTGGGTGCCATCGCGTGAGGGCTCTCGTGGCTCGTGGTGCCCAGGATGGTCGCGGTGGCGATCCCGGCGGACACCACCACGAGGGCGGCTGCGGCGAGCAGGGCGCGGGTGCGAGTGTGAATGCGCGGGCGCTGGGTCACGAGATCCTCCGTTGGGTCGTCCCCGGAAGTGTAAGCGCTTACATGGCCACATGCCAAGCGCTCGCCGTTGCGGACCGCGTCGCCCCGCTTGACTGCTCGCCGATGTCGGCGTTTACTGCAATAATCGAACAAGTGTTCGAATGGCGTGCGGGTTTTCCGCGGCCCTGTCAACGACCGCTTTGGAGGTGATCGTGGAGACGCAGGGGACTCGCCTTGCCGCCGCCCGCGCCGCTTTGAGGGCCGTCGAAACCCGTATGGGTGCCGATCGCAAGGCGACGGAGGGGCCGGCGCTCGCGCTTGACGATGCTCTCATTCCGCTCTTGCCTCGCGGTCTACGCAAGGGGCAGGTCATCGCGGTTGAGGGTTCCACGTCGCTCGTGCTTGCTCTTGTGGCGCGAGCCTCCCTGGATGGGGCGTGGACGGCGATGGTAGGGATGCCGAATGTGGGGGTGATTGCGGCGGCGCGGCGCGGCGTCGACCTGGCGCGAGTGGCGCTCATCCCGTACCCAGGAGTTCAAGCACCCGCCGCTCTTGGTGCGTGCATCGACGACATCGACGTGGTGATGATCGGCCAGGGACTCGCCCTGTCAGATGCCGACCGCAGGCGGCTGGCCGCGCGCGCCAGGGAAAGCGGCTGCCTGGTGGTGGCTGTGGGTCGATGGCCTGGGGCTCACGTCCAGCTGACGGTAGACGCGACCAGATGGGGTGGTCTTGGCGCGGGCGAGGGCAGGCTGCGCGAGCGGAACATGACCGTGGCGGTCACAGGCCGGTCCACGGGGACCGCCAGGCGGGTGGTTGTGTCCCTTGACGTGGACAGCCAGCCGGTGAGGCTCGGAGCCGCCGTCAGGCGTGCCACCTTGGAAGACAGGGCGCTTGGAACGGGTGCCGCGTGAGTGCCCCCTTGCGCGATGCGACGGTGGCCACCGTGCGTCGTGTTGTCCTGTGGGTGCCCGATTGGCCAGTGGTCGCGGCCATGGCGCAAGCAGGCATGGGAGTCGATGCCCCCGCCGCGGTACTGCACGGAAAGGGGATGCTCGCCGTCTCCGCGGCGGCCCGAGCGGCGGGGGTGCGTCGCGGGATGCGTAAACGCCTGGCGCAGCGTGCCTGTCCAGAGCTCACGATTCTGCCTCACGACGAGGGCAGGGACGCCCGTGAGTTCGAGGCCGTCGCCGCTGCGGCGGAGAACGTGGTGTCTGGGGTAGAGATATCGCGTCCAGGGCTGCTCATGATCCCCTCGGAGGGGGCGGTGCGCTTCCACGGCTCCGAGGAGGCGCTTGCGGAGGCGCTCGTGACGCGAGTGGTGGAAGATGCCGGTTACGAGTCGTCCGTGGGTATCGCAGACGGTCTGTTGGCCGCCGTGATGGCCGCGAGAGCGAACTCCCTGATCGAGCGGGGTCAGTCCCACGACTTTTTGGCGCCACTGCCGGTCGACACCTTGGTACACGCCACGATGGAGCGCGCCCAGCGCGCCGAGGTCGAGGCCCTCGTCAGCGTTCTGGTGCGGCTCGGCCTGACCAGGCTGGGGGATTTCACCGCGATTCCGTCGGCCGACGTGATGGCTCGCTTTGGACAGGTGGGGGCCTGGGCGCAGCGCATGGCGAGGGGAGAGGACGTGGCACCCCCCATATTGCGGAGGGCCGAGGGAGACATCGCCGTCGAGTACGTGTTCGAGGAACCCGCCGAGAGGGTCGAGCAACTCGCGCTCGTGGCAGTCCACGTTGCGCAGCAACTCGATGCCGCCTTGCTGGCCGCGGCATCGAGATGTGCGCGCGTGCGGATCGGGGCGAGGACCGTCACGGGAGACGAGCTGGTGCGGGTGTGGCGCACCGACGTGGGAAGCCGCTCGGGGGCCTTCACCAAGCACATGGCGGACAGGGTGCGGTGGCAGCTCGAGGGATGGCTGTCAGGCACCGCTGCTGGACCGCAGCAGGCCCCCCTTACGGCGCTGATGCTCACGGCCGAGGACGTGGTGCCGTTGGGGGCGGAGCAGGCGTTCCTGTGGGGTGGTACATCGGGAGCCGACGCGAGGGCGCACCGCGCCATGGAAAGAGTGCAGGGGCTGTTGGGGGTTGACGGCGTGCTGGCCGTGAGCGAGCAAGGGGGCCGCACCCCTCGCGACAGGGTGCATGCGCTCGCGTGGGGCCAAGAGGGCGAGCCTTCCCGGCGAGTCAGTCATCCGTGGCCTGGGCGCGTCCCAGACCCCGCCCCGGCGACTGTTCTTGCGTCTCCGCTTGAGATTCACGTTCTTGATGCGGGGGGAAGCCCCGTACGAGTGGACAGAAGGCTCGCGGTCAGTGCCCCTCCGACGTGGGTGCGACTGCAGGCCGACCCGGGCGACAGGGTGGCCCGCGCCGCGCATCGTCACCCGTCTTCGGGCCATGTGGGAGGGGGCGACGGGCCCGTGTGGGCGGCGCCCCTTCCCGTCGAGGCATGGGCGGGCCCGTGGCCCATCGTGGAGCGCTGGTGGTCTTCAGATTCCTCCAGGCGAGCGTTCCTGCAGGTCGCGCTCCGCGACGATGCAGGGAACAGTGGCCCCGCGCTGCTCATCGCCCTTCACGAGGGGCGTTGGATGCTTGAGGCCGTCTATGACTGAGTGGCGGCAACATGTGGACCGGGCGATGAGCACGCCGAGCCATGACTGAATGCGTCGACTACGCGGAGCTGCACGCACACTCCGCCTTCAGCTTCCTTGACGGCGCCAGCCAGCCCGAAGAGATGGCCGCCGAGGCGGGTCGCTTGGGTCTGTCTGCCATGGCGCTCACGGATCACGACGGCCTGTACGGCGTGGTGCGCTTTGCCAACGCCGCGCGGTCGGTGGGCCTGCCCACGGTGTTCGGCGCGGAACTGCACCTACCCGCCCCCGACGGCAAGGCGGGTGCGCCCGTGCTCGACGCGCCCACGGGGATCCCTGACCCGCGCGGCACTCACCTGGTGGTCCTCGCGCGGGGGGCGGGCGGCTACGCGAGACTTTCGCGCACCATCGGCATGGCGCACCTGGCCACGGGCGAGAAGGGGTTGGCCCACTACACGCTTGAAGGTATTGCCGAGGCTGGTGCGGGCGATTTTCTGGCGCTGACGGGTTGTCGCAAGGGATCCGTGAGGAGGGCTCTGGCAGGAGTCGGTGTGCCTGGAGTGTCAACGGCGAGCCATGCGCGGGGAGTGACACGAGAGGGAGTGGTCGCGGCGCGGTCGGAACTGGACAGGCTCGTGGCGCTCTTCGGGCGCGAGGGCGTCGCCGTCGAAATCACCGACACGGGGCAGCCCCACGATTCCGAGATCGCAGACGCCTTGGCGGACCTCGCCTTCGACGCGGGCCTGTCGCTCGTCGCCACAACGAACGCCCACTATGCGACGCCTCGAGACGCCGACCTCGCTTCCGCGCTCGCCGCGGTGCGTGCGCGTTCGTCCCTGGACGACATGGACGGCTGGCTGCCAGGCAGTCCCGGGGCGCACTTGCGCAGCGCTGGGGAGATGTTGTGGAGGCATCGGCGCCATCCGCAGGCGGTCACGACGGCCTCGCGGTTGGGCGTGGAGTGCGCCTTTGACCTGCACCTCGTGGCGCCACACCTGCCGCCGTATCCCGTACCCGAGGGCTACACGGAGGCTTCGTGGCTGCGCGAGCTCACGTATCGCGGCGCACGTGAGCGCTACGGCCCGCCCGACGCGGAGCGGGTCCCGGGCGCCTGGAAGCAGATCGAGCATGAACTCAGGGTGATCGACGCCCTCGACTTTCCCGGTTACTTCCTCATCGTTCACGACATTGTGAGCTTTTGCAGGCGGTCCGACATTCTGTGTCAGGGACGGGGGAGTGCCGCAAATTCCGCCGTCTGCTACGCGTTGGGCGTGACCGCGGTCGACGCCGTGACCCACGGACTGTTGTTCGAGCGCTTTCTCGCGCCCGAGCGCGACGGTCCTCCCGACATCGACGTGGACATCGAATCCGACAGGCGCGAGGAGGTCATCCAGTATGTCTTCAGGCGCTTTGGGCGCATCAACGCGGCCATGGTGGCCAACGTCATCCAGTACAGGCCGCGGTCGGCCGTGCGTGACGCCGCAAAGGCCCTTGGCTACGACGTCGGCCAGCAAGACGCATGGTCAAAGTCGATCGACAGGTGGTCGACACTGCGCACCGACCAGGCCGCGCACGAGGCGTGGGCAGCGACCCAGCGCGACGCCATGTGGCCCGAGCCCACCCCTGTGGCGGAACTCGACCACATCCCCACCCCCGTCATCGACCTGGCCGAGAGGTTCTTGCGCCTGCCGCGCCACCTTGGCATCCACCCAGGCGGCATGGTCCTGTGTGACCGCCCCGTGATCGACGTGTGCCCCGTCGAGTGGGCGCGCATGCCAGGGCGCACCGTTCTCCAGTGGGACAAGGATGACTGTGCCGATGCCGGGCTGGTCAAGTTCGATCTGCTCGGGCTCGGCATGCTGTCAGCGCTGCGATACGCCTTCCAGTCGGTGTGGGAGACCCAGGGTGAAGAGATCGGGCTGCACTCCCTGCCCCAAGAGGACGAGGCGGTCTACGACCTGTTGTGTGCCGCGGACACAGTGGGGGTCTTCCAGGTCGAGTCCCGCGCCCAAATGGCCACCCTGCCGCGCCTGAGGCCCCGCCGGTTCTACGACATCGTGATCGAGGTGGCACTCATCAGGCCAGGGCCCATCCAGGGCGGATCCGTGCATCCGTACATCAACAGGGCGCGCGGGCGCGAGGAGGTCACGTACCTGCATCCGCTGCTTGAGAAGGCGCTGGGAAAGACGCTTGGGGTGCCGCTCTTCCAGGAGCAGCTGATGCAGATGGCGATGGATTGCGCGGGGTTCGATGGCGCGCTTGCGGACCAGTTGCGCCGCGCGATGGGGTCCAAGCGCAGCCCCGAGCGCATGGAGGCGTTGCGCGCGCGCTTCATGGTGGGAGCAAACGAGAAGGGCATCACCGCCGATGTTGCGCACCAGATTTTCGACAAGCTCAAGGCCTTTTCGGACTTCGGCTTTCCCGAGTCGCACTCGTTCTCGTTCGCCTATCTGGTGTACGCGTCGTGCTGGCTCAAGGTGCACCAGCCCGCGGCCTTCTACGCGGGTCTGTTGGCCGCGCAACCGATGGGCTTCTATTCACCGCAGTCCCTTGCGGCCGATGCCAGGCGTCACGGCCAAGTGGTGTTGCGCCCTTGCGTATCGCGATCCGATACGCTCGCCCGCGTGGAGAGGCTCGACGCACCCTTCGAAGCCCCCGCGGAGGTGCGAACGGACCTGCGGGCCCTCGTCCGCGTCGAACCTCATCTCGCGGTGCGCATGGGCCTTGCCGCGGTGAAGGGCCTCGGTCACGATGCGGCTCAGGCGATCGTCGATGCGCGGGCGGAGGCTTCCTTCGCGTCCCTCGAAGATATGGCCAGGCGGGTGCGGGTGCGGAAAGGTGGCTTCCAAGGCGCGGTTCAGAGGGCGCAATCGGAGGCCGCGGCGGTGGCCGCCTCCCACGCAGGTCCGCGAGGCGAACGTATCCCTGATGTGAATGGAGGCGCGGACATCGGCTCGCGTTCGCTGACAAAGGCCCAGTGGGAGGCTCTCGCCACGTCGGGAGCCCTCGAGTCGCTCGGGGTGAATCGGCGTGAGGGCCTCTGGGCGGCAGGTCTGATCGCGCTCGAGGGGCCTGACACGCTTCCGGGAGTGGTTCCAGGAATCGAGGCGCCAGACCTACCCCCGATGTCGATCGTCGAGGAGGCGATCGCGGATGTGTGGGCCCATGGGGTATCAGTAGATAGATATCCCACTGTCTTTGTCCGCGAGGGACTCGACCGCAACGGGGTCCTCACCGTCGCGGGCGTGCTCGAACACGAGGCGGAGCGGCGAGTGAGCGTGGCGGGCGTCGTGACCCATCGACAACGGCCGGGCACAGCCAAGGGAGTCACGTTCATCTCGCTCGAGGACGAGACCGGATTTCTGAACGTCATCTGTTCACAAGGCGTGTGGAGGCGCTACCAAGCGGTCGCGCGGCGCGCTCAAGCACTCGTGATCAGGGGGCGCATCGAACGCGCAGATGGCGCCACCAACCTGGTGGCGGAGCATCTGGCACCGCTCAGTCTCAAGGTCCCTGCGAAGAGCAGGGACTTCCAATAGCCTTCTAGACCAGGCTAAACGCGACGGTGACGCCAGCAATGACGATTGCTTCCATCGACATGAGCTTGACCAGGATGTTGAGTCCGGGGCCGGCGGTGTCCTTGAACGGGTCGCCCACGGTGTCGCCGATGACGGCCGCCTTGTGTGACTCCGAACCCTTACCGCCGTGGTGACCCTCCTCGATGTACTTCTTGGCGTTGTCCCACGCTCCGCCGGAATTGGCCATAAACATCGACAGCGAGAAGCCTGCGGCGGCCGCTCCGCCCAGCAGGCCGAGAACACCGGGAACACCGAACACGAAGCCCATGACGACGGGTGCGGCGATAGCGAGGATGGACGGCAACATCATTTCCCTCTGCGCGGCCTTGGTCGAGATCTCGACGCAGCGAGCGTAATCGGGGTCTTGCGTGCCAGCCATGATTCCAGGCATCTCGCGGAACTGGCGGCGCACCTCGTCCACCATCTGACCTGCAGCGCGACCGACGGCCTTCATCGTGATTCCGGAGAACACGAACGCGAGCATCGCGCCAACGAACATGCCGATGATGACCTTGGGGTTGATGAGCACCACCTCGTAGCGCGTCATCATGTCCATGAGGTCGAGGCCCCGGAGTTGGTCCATCGCGGTCGAGGCGATGACTGAGCCATCGGGGAAGGTGAAGTCGTTCCCGCGATCGAGCACGTGCGAGATGCCGATCTTGACCTCTTCGAGATAGGAGGCCATCAGGGCGATACCCGTCAACGCTGCCGATCCGATGGCGAATCCCTTGCCTGTGGCGGCCGTGGTGTTGCCGAGCGAGTCGAGGGCATCGGTGCGCTGACGAACCTCGGGGTCGAGGCCGCTCATCTCGGCGTTTCCACCGGCGTTGTCCGCGATCGGGCCATAAGCGTCGGTTGCGAGGGTAATTCCTAGGGTGGACAACATGCCCACAGCGGCCATGCCGATGCCGTAGAGACCAAGGCTCATGGTGTCGGTCCCAAAGGAGTATCCCGAACCGAAGAAGTAGGCGAGCCCAATGCCGGACACCACCGCCATGACGGGAATCGCCACGGACATCATTCCTTCACCGAGGCCGCCGATGATGACTGTGGCCGGGCCCGTCTTTGTGGCCGCGGCGATGCGCTGGGTGGGCGCGTACCCCTGAGACGTGAAGTACTCGGCGGCCCGACCAATGGTGACGCCCGTGAGCAGGCCGGTAAGGAGCGCAAACCATAGGCCCCACATGTTCTCAAGACCCATGGCCCACATCACCAAGATGGACGTGACCGCGATCATGAAACCCGCACCGTTGACGCCGCGCCCCAAGGCCCCAAGAAGCTGCTTCTGGGAAGCCTTCTCCTCGGTGCGGACGAGGAAAACGCCCACGACGGAGAGCAGCGTACCCAGCGCTCCGATCACCATGGGGGCGATGACCGCCTTGATCTGGACTTCAGCGCCCTGGGTCATGTACGCCGCAGCTCCCAGCGCGGCAGAGGCGAGGATGACGCCCACGTAACTCTCATAGAGGTCGGCGCCCATGCCTGCGACGTCGCCCACGTTGTCTCCAACGTTGTCCGCGATCGTCGCGGGGTTGCGCGGGTCGTCCTCGGGAATGCCTGCTTCGATCTTGCCAACAAGGTCGGCGCCGACGTCGGCCGCCTTGGTGAAGATGCCGCCGCCCACGCGAGCGAAGAGCGACTGCACGGCCGCGCCCATCCCGAAGGTCAGCATCGTGGTGGTGATGACAACCACCTGGTGGGGGTCGTCGGTGCCATAGAAGCGGGTGAGCACAAGGAACCAGATGGCGATGTCGAGCAAACCAAGGCCCACCACGGTAAGACCCATGACGGCACCCGAGCGGAAGGCGACGCGAAGTCCGGCGTTGAGCGACGTGCGTGCCGCGTTAGCCGTACGCGCGGATGCATAGGTTGCGGTGCGCATGCCGATGAACCCCGCGAGGCCGGAGAAGATGCCTCCGGTCAGGAATGCGAAGGGAACCCATGGGTTCTGCATTTTGAAGACGTAGGCGACCACGCAGAACACCAGGGTGAGCGACACGAGGACGGTGCCCACGACCTTGTATTGCTGCTTGAGATAGGCGATCGCACCTGCACGCACGTGCGCCGCGATGCGGGCCATCGTCTCGGTGCCCTCCGACTCCTTCATCATTTCGCGGAAGAAGCCGTAAGCGGACCCGAGCGCCACGACGGAGGCGATAGGGACCAGCCAGAACCAGGCGGGCATGAGATGACCTTTCGGTGGTACGTGTAGGGCTGGGGTGGCCTAGTGGCCGGAAATGGTTTGCGCTGAACGCCACCACGCGAAGTGCTCGCGCTCGAGCGTGTCGGCACTCGGAAGCGGGAAGGAGGTGATGCCCGTGCTGTCGCCAACAAAGACGCCATTGCGAATCGTGCGATAGAGCACCTCTTGAGTCATCTGCCTCAAGACGGTCTTTGTCGACTTTTCCGGCGCCTTGGCGAGAGCGCGCAGGCAATCCCTGAGGTGCCCGATGTTGGGGTACGGGAGGTTGTCGACGTTGGCGTGACCAGGGTCATTCTTGAGGTTTCCGAGCGTGAGCTCGGCGAATACGATCCTGGGCACCGTCACGTTGTGGCCGGCGTCGGTGATGAATTCGGTGAACTCGGCAGGGTTGAGCCGTGACACGATGCGGGGGTTGACGGGGCAGAACTCTTGGTAGAGGTGCGACCGGTCCTCACCGTCGGAAACAAAGGCCTGGGGGTTAAGCGTCAGCACCCTGCCGTCGTCGGTGGCTAGGTGGAGCGCCAGCAGGGCGTCCCTCGGGATGCGCTCGAGCACCCGGTAGATCGACAAGTAGATCGAGGTCTTTGGGCTGCCGTCCGCGTGGGGTACGCAACGCTCTTCAATCTCGCTTAAGGGAAAGTCACCCTCAGACAGTTTGTCCCTGTCAATCGAGAAGAAGATGGCCTGACCCCTGGAATGCTTGGAGGATCCGATCGCGTAATAGAGGCCGAAGTCATCCGGCGCAAGCATTGACGCCACGAGGGCCTCAGGAATCAATGACAGATATAGGTACGTGGACATGTGTGCTCCCGTCGACGGTGACGTCATATGTGACGCTAGGCCATTGTTGACGCGCGCGCGGGGCCTTTGGTCCGTGGGAGCTTTTCGATGACGGGGCGGAGTGGGCCCAGATGGGCCCGATTCGATCCCGTCGGGAGTCCACAGGGACGCGACTCGACGTTCGGAAAATGCCGAGCCATCGTGCTAGCATTGCGGTCGCGCTCGGGAGCCCACCACGGCTTCCGAGCCCACTCGTCCGGGTGGCGGAATTGGCAGACGCGCTAGCTTGAGGTGCTAGTGCCCGAAAGGGCGTGGGGGTTCAAGTCCCCCCTCGGACACCATGGCAGTCCATTGAAGATCCCTGTGGCGCGGCAGGCGCAAACGCAATACCGTGACTGGGGAGGCCGTGTGGCAACCGAGAGCCGTCTAGAGGTTCGCGAGTGGTTCCACGGACGAGCCATTGTTCGACTTGAGGGACTAGCAGCTCGCTTCGACGACTCGACACGAAGCCGCACCATCCTTGCGCTCGTCTATTTGGCGATAGCGGCGGCCATCGTGATTCCCGTGGTCTTTGGCGGCGGCCAGCCGATGTCGCGAATCGACGAGCCGACGCACGCAGACTTCGCCTATCAGGTTGCCCAAGGCCACATACCCGCCAAGGGCGACGTCATCGCCCCCGAGATCCGCTCCCTGTGGGCATGTATGGGCCAAGAGCGATACACGCTGCCTACGTGTGGCACCACGCCATGGCCTTGGCTCTTTCCGTACGACGCAGACCAGTACAACTTCTCACACCCTCCGTTGTATTACGTCACGGTGGGCTTGCCCGCTCGTGCGGTCGCGGCGGTGACCCCACTCAACTTTGTTGAGGCCGGGCGACTCACCGGAATCCTGTGGCTCACCGCCGGAATGTTCATGCTCTACGTCGCGTTGCGCCGATGGAGGGTTGACCCGGCGATCGCGATGGTGGCACCCCTGCTTCTTGTGTCATTTCCAAGAGTCCTCCACGCATCGACAACGATCAATCCCGATGCCACCGCAACACTCGGTGGTGCACTCGCGCTGTGGCTCGCGGCGAAGATCTTCCTTGAGGACGATCATCACTGGTTGCTACCCGTGGTGTTCACAGGCCTCATCGGAATGCTGAAATTCATCAACACGATCCCCTTCGTCGCCTTGGCAATCCTCGCGATCGCTCGCGCGTTGCGTGATCACGGATTCAAGGGACTAAGGCTGGCGCATTGGGTGCTCCCTCTGGCCATGGCGACGTCGATCATCATTCCTTACCTCGCGTGGGAACTTTTCCAGGCTCCCAGAGGTGACATGTCCTGGCAAAACCCTCTCGTTGGCATCAATACGCGCGCCGTGCTTGGGCTGCCTGGTTCCGAATGGATAGAGACCCTGTTCATCGGGTTCAATCTCGCGTCCGACTACTACGTACAACGGCCGCTGGATATCGCGCTGTTGGTCGCGTGGACCCGACTGCTCAACGTCCTGGTCATCGGAGCGATGATGGCCGTGGTGGTCGCGTTCGTGAAGGATCCAGCGCGCAGGTCGCTTGGTTGGCTCCTCGGCACAGGCGCCGTGCTCTACCCATTGGCCGTGCAGATTCAGGCCTATATGAGCACGTCTGTGCCTCAATACTTCCCCAATCCGACGGGGCGCTACGGACTCGCGCTCATCCCGGGTGCCATCGCGTGCCTGGTGATTGCGGCCATCCAGGCGGGCTACCGAAGAATGGTGTACCTGTTGACGCTGTCCGGCGTCATCGTGATCGTGATTGTGATCTCGGCGGGGATCCAGCGGGCCCCGTAGGGGTGTGCGCCGGTTCTCACGCCCTTCGGTCAGCAGTGCCGACACGGCGGTAGCCTGGGACGCATGTCAGACGTGTCGGTGACCTCGATCGCCCAAGACCTCATCCGCATCGATACCTCGAACTATGGTGAAATAGACGGACCCGGAGAGCGGGTGGCCGCGGAGTACGTCGCCGCATTCCTGTCTGACCTTGGACTCGACCCGGTCATTCGCGAGTCCCAACCGGGGCGGGCGAGCCTCACGGCGTTGTGGGAGGGCACTGACCGCACACGACCGCCACTGGTGGTTCACGGCCATCTGGATGTGGTCCCCGCGTTCGCGGATGACTGGTCCGTTGATCCCTTCGCCGCTGAGATCAAGAACGGAATGATTTGGGGCAGAGGCGCCGTCGACATGAAGGGTGTCGACGCCATCTACCTCGAGGCCACGCGCCGTCTCATCGCGTCAGGCCGCAAGCCCGCGAGAGACATCGTGCTCGCGTTCTTCGCAGATGAAGAGCACGGCGGCGCTCGCGGAGCCAAGTGGATGGTCAACGAGCATCCGGAGGATTTCAGGGGCGCCACGGAGGCGATTAGTGAGGTTGGGGGCTTCTCGATCCAAATTGGGGACAAGCGCACCTACCTCATCCAGACCGCCGAGAAGGGCATCCAATGGCTCCGGCTCGTCAGCAATGGGGTTCAAGGGCACGGATCGTTGGTCCACCACGACAACGCGGTTGCGCATTTGGCGGGGGCGATGGCACGTATCGGTGCTCACGAGTGGGCGCTCGACGTGTCGCCGACGGTTGACACGCTGCTCAGGGGCGCCGCCGAACTCCTGGGGCTCGAATACGAGGCGACGGAGCAGCGCATAGCGCAGATCATTGCCGGCTGTGGTCCGGTGAGCGGGATGATCGGCGCATCCGTGAGGAACACCTCGAACCCAACGATGTTCGACGCCGGGTACAAGGTCAACGTGATCCCGGACACGGCAGTCGGTTTCGTCGACAGTCGATTCCTTCCAGGTCAACAGGAGCAGGTCCTGCGGACGATCGAGGAACTCGCGGGAACCCACGTCAAGGTTGAGCCGTACATCACCGAGCGGGCCATGGATTTGCCCTTTGACGTGCCGATCGTCGACAAGATGATCGCGGCGCTGCACACTGCGGACCCAGAAGCGGCGGTGCTTCCGTACATGATGATGGGCGGCACCGACAACAAGCACCTGGCGTCAATCGGCATCGCGGGCTACGGCTTTGCGCCGCTCAAACTGCCTGCCGGTCTCGACTTCTCGGCGCTGTTCCACGGAATCGACGAGCGTGTGCCCATCGAGAGCCTAGAGGTGGGAACCGACGTGATGGAGCAGTTCTTGCTCGATTGCTAGTGACACCAGTCGTCGCGCCCTCACGCGTGTCAGGCGGCATCTGTGCGCACGACGCGCATCGCTCGCCTGCGTAGCCACACACGGCGCGCACCACCGACGAAAACCAGGCTCCTCGCCAACTCCCAACGGCCGTATTCGGCCTGTTCGGAAAGAATTTGCGTGGCCTCTGCTCGAGTGATGGATTGAGGAATGTCGACCACTCTCCATTGGGTGTGTGCACGCGCTTCGGCGCGTTCCATCCGAGGATTGATCATGTGTCCGGCCGCGATGCGCGCAGAGTCAGCCATTTTTCTCCCGTCTCACCCTGTTCTCGGAGTAACGTCGTGCCTATGAGCACCCAACCGCGCGAGGCCCTCCGGCACCTGACCGCCGCACTTGAGGCGCACCTCGAAGCGGTCGAATCCCGTCGGAGTGCTGAGGATGCAGCCGTCGACGACGCCTTTGACGCCGTGGCGGAGGCGTTTGAGAGGTACGAAGACGAACTCGAAAGTGGCTTTGGCGAGTCCTTGCCGATCGTCCTCGATGACGATCTCGCGGAGACGTTCGATGATGCACAGAGTCTTGATGACTCGGACGAGGACGATCCTGACGACGACGACGACGACGACGATGACGATACTGACGACGACGAGGACGATCCTGACGACGACGAGGACGATCCTGACGACGACGAGGACCGTGACGAGGACCTTGACGGGCACGCGACGGAGAACGAAGACGAGATGGACGACGACATTGAGGCCTTTGACCTGAGATAGCGCATGTCCCTCTCCTCACTTTCCTCTTGTGAAGGCTATCGGTGCTCCGGGTATCCCACAGGCGGTTGAGTCACGTCGTCGAGTGCGGCGCGAATCTGGTCGGGCAGCACAAGGTCTTCCGCAGCAAGACTGGGCGCCAATTGTTCTGCGGAACGCGCGCCGACAATCGCAGACGCGACGCCAGGCGCGTCTCGCACCCACGCAAGGGCAACCTCGTGCGGGGAGCGCCCCAAACCGTCCGATGCCGTCGACAGGGCGGCCACGATCGCCGCTGCGCGCGGGTTGAGATACGGCTCGACAAAGCCGGACAAGTGGTCCGACGCGGCTCTCGAGTCGGCGGGAATTGCATGAGCGTACTTGCCGGTCAACACACCCCGACCTAGCGCCGACCACGCGAGAATTCCCATGCCCAATGCCTTCGCGGCTGGGACGACCTCGCGTTCGATTCCTCGTTCTAGAAGGGAATACTCGACTTCGGTGACCGCGGGCCCGACTCCCGCGCGGGCGAGCGTGGCGGCTCGCGCCATCGCCCATCCGGGAAAGTTCGACACCCCTACCTGGCGGGCTCTTCCGGTCGTGAGAGCGACCTCGAGGGCATGCATCGTCTCCTCGAGAGGAGTGAGGGGGTCGAAGGCGTGTACCAACCACACGTCGACGTGGTCGGTTCCCAAGCGGTCGAGCGAGGCGTCGAGCGTGTCAAGAAGAGCTCCGCGTGACGCATCGATCACTCCACCTTCAGGAGTCCTGCGCACTCCTGCCTTGGTGCAGATCTGCACATCGGATCGGGAGAAGGCGCCGCGCATCAAGTCGCCGATGACGCGCTCCGAACCGCCGTCCGCATAGGTGGCAGCCGTATCGACCAGCGTGCCGCCTGCGTCGACAAAGGCGCCAAGCAACCGTGCCGACTCGTCGACCGAGGTGTCGCGCGACCATGTCATGGTGCCGAGCGCAAGACGTGAGACTTCCGCCCCGCGTGCGCCTAGCCGTCGTACCTGCATGCGAGCGAACCTACCTGGGCGCGACGCGTCCAGAAGTGCGACTCGCGGGAGTTAAGGTGGGCGCTATGAATTGGTGGGAAGCCGTCGTCCTGGGCCTAGTACAGGGTCTCACTGAGTTCCTCCCGATCTCCTCGTCGGCTCACATTCGGGTCGTAGGGGCCCTCTTGCCTCACGGCAGTGACCCTGGGGCAGCGTTTAGCGCGATCATTCAGCTGGGCACCGAGGCGGCCGTGCTGCTGTACTTCCGCAAGGACATCGCGAGGATCATTGCGGCGTGGCTCGCCGCGCTGATGGGCAAGCATGGCAAGGACAGGGCTTCCCGCTTCGGTTCCGGAGACCCTGACGCGAAGATGGGGTGGTGGGTCATCCTGGGCTCGATCCCGATCGTGGCTCTTGGATTGCCCTTTAAGAGCGCGATTGAGTCGAGCCTGCGAAACCTCCTGATCGTCGCCGCGGCGCTGGCCGTTTTTGGCGTGCTTCTCGGTTGGGTCGACCGCGTGCGGCCAGCTACCAGAGAACTCAGCACCCTGCGGGGCAAGGACGCGGTCTTGCTCGGCCTCGCGCAAGCGGGTGCGCTGGTGCCAGGTGTGTCGAGGTCGGGCGGGACCATCACGATGGGAAGGTGGCTGGGGCTCACGCGGGAGGCCGCCGCGCGCTACTCGTTCCTGTTGGCAATCCCCGCGGTCGTGGGTTCGGCGTCATTGGAGGCCGTCACCAAGGTGAGCGATCTGACTGCGAAGGGCGGCCCTGGCATACCGGCCACCATCATCGCGACCATCATTTCGTTCGTGGTCGGCTACGCCGTGATCGTCTGGTTCCTTAAGGTCATCACCACGCGATCCTTCATGCCTTTCGTGATCTACCGACTCGGATTCGCTGCGGTCATCGTCGCGCTCGTCGCAACGGGCACGATCGCGACCAACTGAGCTGAGTGTTGAGAGATAACGGCTAAGGCTTTCCCGTGCCGCCCTCGCGCCGGCGTAGAAATTGTTCAAACTCGGCCGCGATCGCGTCTCCCGACGCTTCGGGCAGGCTCGCCTCGTCCATGAGGGACTCGAGTTGCTTCACGTGGGCGGCAACCTCTTCGTCTTCTTCTGCAAGTTCGTCTGCGCCCCGTTGCCACGCGTCGGCGTCTTCTACGAGGTCGCCAAGGTCGATGGGCGTTCCGACGAAGCGCTCGAGGTGATTCAACAGGGCAAGCGTCGCCTTGGGGTTCGGCGGATGCGCGACGTAGTGGGGGACACCCACCCACATCGAGAGCACGGTCATGCCCCGCAGAGCCGCCTCGTGGCCGAGTACACCCACGATTCCTGTGGGGCCCTCGTAGTCGGTGGGCTCGAGACCATAGAGCCTGCGGGCGTGGGCATCCTCCGATGTCACGAACGTGGGCAGCGGTCGCGTGTGAGGAACGTCGACAAGAAGCGCGCCGCACGTAATCAGGGTGGTGACCTCAAGGTCCTCGGCGTAGTCGAGAATCTCGCCACAAAACTGGCGCCAGCGCATCGACGGCTCGATTCCCCTGACAAGGGAAATTCGCCTTTCGGGCGTCGATGCTGCCGCGCTCGTTGACACAACCGTTCCGGGCCAGGACACCATGCGTTCACCGCTTGGGAGCCGTGTGAGCGTTGGCCGACTGACCTGAAAGTCGTGGTAGTCCTCCGGATCGAGCGTTCCGTACTCTTGGGCGTTCCACACCTGTGCAAGATGGTCGAGAGCATGAGACGCGCCATTGCCCGCGTCGTTCCAACCTTCGAAGGCGGCGATCATGATGGACTCGAGGGGCGCGCCCTTTGGGGCCGACGGTGGAGAGCTCATCTGTCCAGCCTAGACTGCACGCCGTGACACTTTCTCAGTTGCCCGCGGCCGTTTTGTGGGACATGGACGGGACCCTGATCGACTCGGAGCCGTACTGGATCGACGCGGAGATGAACCTGGCCGCGAGATTTGGCGTGTCATGGACCCACGCTGATGGACTGGCGCTCGTGGGAAACCCCCTCGACGTGTCGGCTCGGGTGCTGATCGACAGGGGCGTCCGGCTCACCGAGGCGGACATCATTGAGGCCTTGGTGACCGAGGTTGCCGCCAGAGCCGAGGCCCGGATGCCTTGGGTTGCCGAGGCGATGGCACTTCTAGGCGAGGTGGTCGAAGCGGGGATACCGTGCGCGCTCGTGACGATGTCGGTGGGCTCGCTGGTCGACCAGTTTGTGGAGCAGGCGGGCGACGTGTTTGCCGCAGTGGTGACCGGCGATCAGGTGGCGAGAGGCAAGCCAGACCCAGAGGCCTATCTTCTGGCCGCGGAGAAGCTCGGGGTGGATCCCACGCGGTGCGTCGCGATCGAGGACTCCCCAGTGGGCATTCGTGCGGCGCACG
>JAYTGI010000047.1:0-2651 GCA_043733605.1 Demequina sp.
CGGGCGGCTCGCCCGACATCGTCCTCGTCTCGCGGCCCCACAACCCACGTCACGCGCGGATCGGGCCGGAACCACCTGTCTTGCTTGCGGGCCAGGCGCCTCGTGTTTCTCTTGACGAGTTCGCGGGCAGCATCCTCGGTGAGATCACCGTCGAGATAGTGCAAGACCTCCGCGTAACCGACCGCCCTTCTCGCAGTGACGCCCTCGCGCAGTCCGCGCTCGGCGAGGCCTCTCACTTCGTCAACCAACCCCGCCTCCCACATGGCATCGACGCGCGCCTCGATCCGCTCATCGAGAACCTCGTACGGCAACTCAAGCGCGATCTGGACCGCGGGAACGTCGTACTCGTGTCTGGGCAGCGAACTCGCGTAATCACCTGCCACTTCGATGATCTCGAGCGCCCTGACGATGCGCTTGGCGTTGCGCGGGTGGATCTTGGTGGCCGCCACGGGATCCAACGCGGCAAGTTCCCTATGGAGGATGCCTGGCCCTTCGGTTTCAGCACGGGCCTCGAGCCTGGCCCGAAGAGCGGGATCCGTGCCTGGAAAGTCGAAATGGTCGAGCAACGCCCGCAGGTAGAGCCCAGAGCCGCCCACCACAATCGCCCTGCGGCCGCGCGCATGGATCGAGTCGATGTCCGCGCGCGCGGACTCCTGGAAATGCGCCACGGAAGCGTCCTCCCCCACGGCGAGAGTGTCGAGCTGGTGATGCGGCACGCCTTGACGGTCAACCAATGGCAGCTTCGCCGTGCCGATGTCCATGCCCCTGTAGAACTGCATCGAATCGGCGTTGATGACCTCACCGCCGCTCTCGACGAAGTGGGCGACCGCGAGGCTCACTGCTGACTTTCCGGTGGCCGTCGCCCCAACGACCGCGACGATCCGTTGCGTCACCTCGAGGAGACCCGCACTTGGGGCAGGCCAAGCACCACGGGGCCGCCAGGCGCGGGAGTCCCGCACGCATCGTGCTCAAGACCGCCGCCCGCCGCGGCTTCCCAAGCGTCACCCGCCCGAGTGCGTCGCACCGAGTAGGTGTCTGCGGCATCGGGACCCGCGGCATCGGGGTCCGCGATGAGGTGATGCGGTGCGCCGTGTGAAATTCGCACCGTGACCATGTCTCCAGGCCTAGGAGCTGCGGCGCCCGTGGGAACCGAGAAGTGAACAAGTCGGTTGCCTGGCTCGCGGCCGCTCAAGCGCCCCGTGTCCTTTCGCCCTTGTCCGTCGAGCACCAGCACGTCGACGACGCGGCCCTCTAGCGCCACCGAATCACGCAGCGTGATCTCGTCATGGAGGGCGTGGAGTCGCTCGAATCGCTCCTGAACCACAGCCTTGGGAAGCGGCTCAAGTTCGAACGCAGGGGTACCAGGTCGCGGGCTGTATTGGAAGATGTAGGCGCTCGTAAATCGCGCCTGCTCGACGACTCGCATCGTCTGCGCAAAGTCATCCTCAGTCTCGCCGGGGAAACCGACGATGATGTCTGTCGTGATCGATGCGTCGGGCATCGCGGCCCGAACCTTGTCCAGAATCCCCAAAAACTTATCCGAACGGTATGAGCGGCGCATCGCACGCAAGACCCTGTCGGAGCCTGACTGCAGCGGCATGTGAAGGCTTGGCATGACGGTCGGAGTCTCCGCCATCGCCTCGATCACGTCGTCGGTAAAGGCCGCGGGATGTGGTGATGTGAAACGCACCCGCTCGAGGCCCTCAATCCGACCGCATGCCCGCAGCAACTTGGCGAACGCTCCCCTGTCACCAAACTCGACACCGTACGAGTTCACGTTCTGGCCAAGCAAAGTGACCTCAATGACGCCCTGCGTCACGAGTGCCTCGACCTCGGCGAGGATCTCGCCTGGCCTGCGATCTCGCTCTTTGCCTCGCAGCGAAGGCACAATGCAGAAGGTGCACGTGTTGTTGCAGCCCACCGAGATCGAGACCCACGCAGACGAGTGGCTATCGCGACGTGCGGGCAGCGTCGAGGGAAATACCTGGAGGGACTCGTGGATCTCAACCTGGGCGGCCTCGTTGTGCCTGGCTCGGTCGAGAAGCGCAGGCAGCACATCGATGTTGTGCGTGCCGAACACGACGTCAACCCACGGCGCCTTCTCCACGATCTCGCCGCGGTCCTTCTGCGCGAGGCAGCCTCCCACAGCGATCTGCATCCCCGGATGCCCGGCCTTGACGGGCGCGAGTTGTCCCAGGTTTCCGTAGAGCTTGTTTGCGGCGTTCTCGCGCACTGCGCACGTGTTGATCACGACCACGTCGGCGTCTTCGGCGCCCGCAGGGGCAGACACATAGCCTGCGCCTTCAAGAAGCCCCGCCATGTGCTCCGAATCGTGCACATTCATCTGGCAGCCGAGGGTCTTCACCAGGTAGGTTCGTGGGGTTGTCGTTTGTGCCACCGTGCTCATTCGTGCCCCGCGACGAAGTCCGCGCGAGTCTCACGGATCACCGTCACCCTGATCTCCCCACCAAAACCGAAGTCCTTCTCAATCTGCTCCGCGATCGTGCGAGCCAGGTCCGCGGTGCCGACGTCGCTTACCTTTGAAGGCTCGACGACGACGCGCAGTTCGCGTCCCGCCGCCATCGCAAAGACCTGCGCGACTCCCTCATGGGCGGTCACGAGCGCCTCGAGGGCGCCCATGCGTTGGACGT
>JAYTGI010000048.1:0-7384 GCA_043733605.1 Demequina sp.
GGTGCCCAACCGCATCGTGGTGGACCCCGTGACCGCCAAACAGGCTCGCATCGCACTTGACCGAATGCTCGCGCTTCCCGCGCACCAGCCCGAGAAGGACTAGTCGAGGCGCAATACGCGCTTTCGAGAGGACAACATGGCACGCAAGGACATCAACGAAGAGCTCGCCGACGAGGCCCGCGCGACAGGCAAGGGCAAGGCAACGCCCAAGCGCCGCGACCAAGAGGCTGCTCATCAGCGCGCCCTTGTGCTCGACCCCAAGGCGAGTTCCAAGGAAAAGCGCGAGAAGGTCAGGGCACGGCGCGCAAAGGAACAGCAAGCGCTTCTGACGGGCGACGAGCGCAACATGCCTCCCGAGCACCGCGGCCCGCAAAAGCGCTTCATCCGCGACTTCATCGACGCCCGCAGGGGCCTTGGCGAATACCTCATGCCAGCGTCGATTCTGTTTGTCTTGGTGTCGCTGGTCACCAACAACAATCCCACCTTGGGCGGCTGGATCATCCTGGGGTTCTACGTGCTGGTGTTCGTGACACTCGGCGAGACGTTCTGGGCGATGCGCAGCCTTCGCGCTTTGATGGCAACAAAGTTCTCGGGCACGCCGATGCCACGCGGGTGGCGCCTCTACGCGGCGGGGCGCATGCTCAACCTGCGCAGGCTCCGAGTGCCTCGCGCCATCGTCAAGCGAGGAGAATTTCCCGTCTAGGCGGCGCATCGGCGCGTCAACGATCGCTCGTCCATGCGGCACGACTCGAAACGATTCGACTAGGTGCGCTGGGGCGTTAGGGTGAAGACATGATTCCTTCTCGCTATCTCGGCAATTCCGGCCTCAAGATCACCGAACTCACCTACGGCAACTGGATCACTCACGGTTCCCAGGTGGAGAACGACGCTGCGGCGGCGTGCGTCAAGGCGGCGCTCGACGTGGGCATCAGTTCGTTCGACACGGCGGACACCTACGCCAACACCAAGGCCGAGACGGTCCTTGGCGACCTGCTCAAGGGCGAACGCAGGGAAAGCCTCGAGATCTTCACCAAGGTCTACTGGCCCACCGGCCCTGGCGGACCGAACGACTCGGGACTGTCACGCAAGCACATCATGGAGTCCATCAACGGCTCACTGACGCGGCTGCAGACGGACTACGTCGACCTCTACCAGGCTCACCGCTTCGATACTGAAACGCCGCTCGTGGAGACGATGCAGGCGTTCGCCGACGTCGTGCGTCAGGGCAAGGCCCTCTACATCGGCGTGAGCGAGTGGACCGCAGATCAGATTCGCGCGGGCGCCGCCATGGCCAAGGACCTGGGCTTCCAGCTCGTCTCTTCGCAGCCTCAGTACTCGATGCTGTGGCGCGTGATCGAGACAGAGGTCGTTCCCGCATCCAAGGAGGTGGGGGTCAGCCAGATCGTCTGGTCTCCCGTGGCGCAGGGCGTACTCAGCGGCAAGTACCTGCCCGGCCAAGCCCCGCCCCCTGGCTCGCGTGCGACCGATGAACACGGTGGCGCGAACTTCATCTCCGGCTGGCTGTCGAATCAGGACCTCTTGGCCCGAGTGCAGAAACTCGCCCCTATTGCCGCCGAACTGGACCTGACGATGGCTCAGCTTGCCGTCGCATGGGTGCTGCAGAACGACAATGTGTCCGCGGCGCTCATCGGCGCGTCTCGTCCCGAGCAGGTTCGCGAGAACGCGAAGGCAGCCGGCGTCACGATTCCCGCGGAGCTCTTGGCAAAGATTGACGATGTGCTCGGCGATGCCGTCGAAAGCGATCCCGCCATGACGGTGAAGCGCGCGCCTGCCAACCGGCCCACGTAGTCACTACATCGAAGCTGGATATCTCCAGAAACCCGAAACCCCCGAAGGCTGACGAGCCCCGGGGGTTTCGTGCTTCAAAGGAGAAAACAATGAACTTCATACGCCTGGCAGGTGCGTACACACTTTCCAACGGCTTTTTGCCTTCACTAGTTCCCGTTTTGCTGAGGCATTTTTCACGAGACGAGCTGCGCCGATGACGCGATCTCCAACAGCCGGGCGGCCGCGGCACTGAGCGGGTGGGCGCTCGCGACCGCGGCTATTGCTGGCTGAGAGCCCTATTGACTCGCGACGGCCAGAACGGACCCTCGTAGACGAGAGCGGTATAGGCCTGAACCAAAGTGGCGCCCGCGTCGATCATCGCGCGGGCATCGGCGGCCGTCGTGACTCCACCCACGCCGATCAGGCACATCTGGGCGCCGACCCGCGCCCTCAGGCGCGCGATCACGTCGAGGGAGCGCGCGAGCAGCGGCGGGCCAGAGAGCCCCCCCGGCCCGCGATCATGGCCGAGGGTGGTGTTGGTCGCGACGATACCGTCGAGGCCAAGTTCGACCGCAAGGTCAGCGACCGCATCCACGTCCGCGTCCGCCAGGTCCGGCGCAATCTTCACCAGGAGCGGCACGCGACGGGTTGGTGAACCCTCATCCGCGCCCGCCCGCGCGTGCTCCAGGATGGGGCGCAAGGCATCGACTGACTGCAAATCGCGAAGGCCAGGGGTGTTGGGCGATGACACGTTGACGACGAGGTAGTCCGCATAGGGCGCGAGCACCCTCGCGCTGTACGCGTAGTCGAGAGCGGCGTCCTCGGCCGCCGTCACCTTGTTCTTGCCGATGTTGACACCCACCACCGCACGCTTGCCCACGCGGGATGACCGCAAGCGCGACAAGTGCCTCGCGGCAGCATCGGCGCCATCGTTGTTGAATCCCATGCGATTGCGCAGGCCTCGCACGTCCAGCTCTCGCCACGCGCGCGGCTGCTCGTTGCCCGGCTGGGCCTTGGGAGTAATGGTGCCGATTTCCACGTGGGAGAAGCCAGCGAGCCACAGTCCCCTGACCGCGACGGCCTCTTTGTCGAGTCCGGCCGCGAGCCCCACTGGCGCCGGGAAAGTGAGTCCCATCGCCTCGACAACGCCCGACCTCGGGGGGGGCGGCATGAGCCGCAACCAGCGCGCGACGGCCACAAGCGGCCACCCGTAGCGGAACGCGGAAACGGCCACATGGTGAGCGCGCTCGGTACTCATGCGGAGGATGAAGAGGCGAAAGACGAGGCCGTACACACGGCAAAACTACAGGTCTAGGCTGGGACACCATGACCACCCTTGTAGCCACTTCCGATGCCGTTTCCACCCTTGCTTGCGACGCCCTGATCCTCGGCGTCGACGCCGAAGGCTCCGTCGCGGAGCACGCCCAGCTCGACGAACAGACCCGCGCGGCGCTCACGGAAACGGCGGCGGCCCTCGAGGCGAGCGGAAAGCTCGGCTCGGTCACGGTGCTCCCCGGCGGCCCCACTGCGGCACGGCGCGTCGTTCTCGTTGGGCTTGGGGATGGCAGCGAAGGCGACTTGCGCTTTGCTGCGGGAGCAGCGGCCCGTTCGTGCGGCAAGAAGCCTGGCATCGTCGTCGTGGCACTCCCAGGAGAGGGCGACCGCGCACTGTCGGCCATCGCCGAGGGCTCTCTTCTCGGTTCCTACGTCTTCACCGACTACAAGTCGGACGCCGATGACGAAGAGGAGCAGGTCTTCACGGACTGGCTGATCGCGGGGGCTTCCGTCGCCACCATCGAGCGCTCCAAGATCATTGCCGGCGCGGTCGCAGGTACCAGGGACCTCATTAACACTCCCCCGCTCGACCTCTTCCCCGGAGCGTTCGCCGACATCGCGCAGGGCTACGGCAAGCAGCAAGGTTGTGACGTGCAGGTCTGGGAGCCGCAACAGCTCGCCGATCAGGGCTTCGGCGGGATTCTCGCCGTAGGCATGGGTTCGGCGCGCTTACCCCGCCTGGTGCGCATCGCATGGGCTCCCAAGGACGCGACGCAAACCGTTGCGCTCGTCGGCAAGGGAATCACGTTCGACTCGGGAGGCATCTCGCTCAAGCCGCCGAAGTCGATGGAGACCATGAAGTCCGACATGTCGGGCGCGGCCGCCGTGATGCACACGGTGCTTGCCGCAGCGCGCGCCAACCTGCCCGTGGCGGTCACCGGTTGGCTCTGCCTGGCCGAGAATATGCCCTCCGGCACGGCTCAGCGCCCCTCCGACGTGATCCGCATCTACGGCGGCAAGACGGTCGAGGTTCTCAACACCGACGCCGAGGGCCGCTTGGTACTGGCAGATGGAATCGTGCGCGCGATCGAAGAGAACCCTGACGTGGTGCTCGACATCGCGACCTTGACCGGAGCTCAGGGAGTCGCGCTCGGCCCGCGTACGTCTGGTGTCATGGGCACAGAAACGGTTCGCACGGAGGTTGTTGCAGCGGCGGACGCGATCGACGAGGACATGTGGCCGATGCCGCTGCGCCCCTACATCAGGGACATGGTGTTGTCCAAGGTGGGCGACTTCAAGAACGTGGGCGACCCAGGCGGCCAGGCGGGCATGCTCTCCGCCGCCGTGTTTCTGCAGCAGTTCGCTGGCGACGCCAACTGGGCTCATTTGGACATCGCACGCCCTGCCTTCAACGAGGGATCGGCGTACGGCTACACGACCCACGGAGGCACTGGCGCCGCGGTGCGCACGCTCTTTGAGTTCCTCGAGCGCAGGGCGAACGCCTCAGGGCGCGAGGCGAACGCCTAAGGGCGCGAGGCGAACGCCTCACCGCGCAGGGCGAACGCTGAGCGTTCGCCTAGATCTAGCGGTGCTTTTCGTTCCACTCGCGCATCCGGGACGGGTATCCCGAGAGGTTCACATCAAAGACGGGAACGCCGAGGTCCTTCCCGACCTTGCGCGCCGCCGGAGCGTCAGGAACCTTGCGACGCGTCCACTCGCCCGTGCCTGCGACAACGACGAGCGTCGTCTGTGTCACGCGGGTCGCGGGTTCAATGAACGCCTCGCAACCCTCCTTGTCGGCGAGAAACGCGCGAAAGTGCTGCATCGTCGCCGATTGCGCCTCGCGCGATGACGTGCCAGTTGACGCGCTGGGCGTCGCGCCGCGACCAAAAATACGTCCGAAGAAACTCATGTCTCTTAGGGTAACCATGCGCCGCGCGGTTCGCTCCCACCGCGACAAATGGCAAGATGGGAGTTCACTGCTTCCTCACAAGGAGAATCAACTGCCGTGACCGAGTCAACCGCTAGTTCGTTTGATGTCCTCATCCTCGGCGGAGGCTCCGGTGGCTATGCCGCCGCCCTGCGCGCCTCGCAACTTGGTATGACCGTTGGACTCGTCGAGGAGTCCAAACTTGGAGGCACGTGCCTCCACAACGGTTGCATACCCACCAAGGCCCTCCTTCACGCGGCGGAAGTCGCCGATGAGGCCCGCCACGGCTCCTCCATTGGAGTGCTGACGGAATTCAACGGCATCGACATGCCAGCCGTCAACGCTTACAAGCAAGGCGTCGTTGACCGCTTGTACAAGGGTCTCCAGGGCCTCGTGAAGTCGCGCAAGGTCACGATGATCGACGGCCACGGCACGCTGGTCGGGCCCGACGCGATCGAGGTGCGCGGTGTCAGGTACACCGGCAAAAACATCGTGCTTGGCACCGGTTCCTATGCCCGAAGCCTCCCGGGCCTCGAGATCGGCGGCAGGGTCATCACTTCTGACCAGGCGCTCGAGATGGACTGGGTGCCGCAGACGGCAATCGTGCTCGGCGGCGGCGTGATCGGCGTCGAATTTGCTTCCGTGTGGACGTCCTTCGGCACCACGGTCACCGTGGTCGAGGCCCTCCCCCACCTCGCGCCCAACGAGGACGAGGCACTGAGCAAGGGCCTCGAGCGCGCGTTTCGTAAGCGCGGCATCGACTTCAAGCTTGGTGTGCGCTTCTCGGGCGTCACGCAAAACGATGATGGCGTCACCGTCACACTCGAAGATGGCACGACGCTCACCGCAGAAGTCCTGCTCGTGGCCGTGGGCCGTGGGCCGCGCACCTCGGGCCTGGGCTACGAGGAGCAGGGCGTTCGCATCGATCGGGGCTTCGTCCTCACCGACGAGCGCCTCCACACCGGCATTGCGAACATCTACGCGGTCGGGGACATCGTTCCGGGCCTGCAGCTCGCGCACCGCGGCTTCCAGCAAGGCGTCTTTGTCGCGGAGCAAATCGGGGGGTTGAACCCCGCGCTGATCGTCGAGTCGAACATCCCTCGTGTCACATATTGCGAGCCCGAGCTGGCGTCGGTTGGCGTGACCGAGGCCAAGGCAAGGGAGATTTACGGCGACGATGCCGTTGTCGCTCTTGAGTACAACCTTGGTGGCAATGGCAAGAGCCAGATCCTGGGTACCGCGGGCTTCATCAAGTTGGTGCGTGTCAAGGACGGGCCCGTCGTCGGCATTCACATGATTGGCTCGCGCATTGGCGAGCAAATCGGCGAGGCACAGCTCATCGTGAGCTGGGAGGCGCACCCCGAAGACGTCGCGCCCCTCATCCACGCCCACCCCACCCAGAACGAATCGCTTGGCGAGGCCCATCTGGCCCTCGCTGGCAAGCCGCTTCACGCGCACGAATAGGCCTCGAGGAGACACACAGCATGAGCACCGATGTCACGCTTCCCGCACTGGGCGAGTCCGTCACCGAAGGCACCGTCACCCGGTGGCTCAAGGCCGTTGGCGACACGATCGCAGTTGACGAGCCCCTGCTTGAGGTGTCGACCGACAAGGTCGATACCGAGATTCCCGCGCCCGCTGGTGGCGTTCTCCTCGAGATCCTGGTCGGCGAAGACGAGACCGTCGACGTTGGCACCGTGGTCGCACGCATCGGCGAGGCGTCCGAGGCCGGTGCGACTCCAGTCGTTCCCGTGGCCGACCCTCCCGTGGCCGACCCTCCCGTGGCCGATGCTCCCGTGGCCGATGCTCCCGTGGCCGACGCTCCCGTGGCCGACGCTCCCGTCGAGACTGTTCAATTGGAAGCGATGCCTGAGCCCGTGGTCGTGGCTCCTGCGGCAGCCGAGCCTGTGCCAACACCCGAGCCTGTGCCAACACCCGAGCCTGTAGCCGCCGCGCCCGCTCCGCAGCCAGTGGCAAGCGCAAGCGACGCCACTGACGTGCTCCTTCCCGCGCTGGGAGAGTCGGTCACCGAGGGCACAGTCACCCGGTGGCTCAAGGCCGTTGGCGACACGATCGCAGTTGACGAGCCCCTGCTTGAGGTGTCGACCGACAAGGTCGATACGGAGATTCCCGCGCCCGCAGCTGGCACCCTGCTCGAGATCCTGGTGGCCGAGGATGAGACTGTCGACGTTGGTACCGTCGTCGCGCGGATCGGCTCGAGGGCACCTGCGGCACCTGCTGCTCCGCCTGCGGCACCTGCTGCACCAGTTGCTCCGCCTGCACCTGCTGCACCAGTTGCTCCGCCTGCACCTGCTGCACCAGTTGCTCCGCCTGCACCTGCTGCACCCGCGCAGATCGCGCCGTCAGCAACCTCCGTCGCCACCCCAGCGC
>JAYTGI010000049.1:0-7375 GCA_043733605.1 Demequina sp.
GGGTTGACGATGCAGGTGTGGCCGGAGGGCCAGCGTGGGTCATCGCTCACGAAGGGACGAACTGGCCCGTTGCCTCAGCAGCGGGCGCCCCTGAGTCGTTCTAGGTCAGGCTGCTCGGGTCAGGCTGCTCGGGTCAGTCAAGCCACTGGGCGTCGGACTTAGCCTTGTCGCCGATGCTGCCAAGCAGGCTCCACCCGTCGCGGAGTCCACGGAAGCTACGGAATCCGCGGCTCTTGGCAAAATCGGCTGGCTTAAGGTCATCTGGCGCATACATCGCGTAGATCTGGGGCGGATCGTTGAGATTGAATCGGATGTAGTACCGATCGGCGTCCCTGGCAAAATAGAAGACCCCATCGGCATTCGGTAGCCCCTCGTACACCTGCTGTTCGGCGGCGCTGGCGTCTTTGCACACTTGGCCCTCGGCGGATGTCGTGATGCACACGTCCATATAGGTCCATGCGATACGCTGCGCGTCAGGATTGGCGGCGACAAACTGACGCATGGCGACGGCGGCCGTTTCGAAGGCATCCGAACTTTGATCGAACGCACTTTGAACCCCGTCGAACCGCACGTTGTCTTGCTCGGCATCGCGGTTGGCGAAACTACAACTCGCAATGGACGCTACAAGCCCTACGGACAGCGCCGCGCCAAGGAGCCGCCGCCCCATCGGTCGACTCGGCCTGCGGGTCTTGGCAATCTCAGAACGATCCACTGAACGGCACCTCGATCTCAACCACTGCGAGCGGCGGCGCATACTTGCCGTCGAATCGGTCGTAGTGCTGCAGAGTGAACCAGTCCACGAATCCATAACCGGTGACGCCGTCGTCGGGATCGAGCCCAAAGTGATCGTACGAACGGAACACCAACGTACCCGAGAAGGTATTGCCTGTGACGGAGTAGTCCTCAAGCCGAATCTGATGACCGTGGAACTGATGAATCGCTATCGATAGTGCGCGCTCGTTCGCGTCCCCGAATGAATTCGTGTAAATCGGGTACGAGAAACCCGGCTCACTTTCAAACTGTCGGTACAGAAGGTTCTTGTTCAAGTCGTCCTGGACTCGCAACTGCGCGGTGCCGCCGCGATTCGCCTTGATCGACGCGACAATGAGACTCTTGGCGCTATCCGTGTAGTCCTGCATCTGCGGCGAGCTCGCTACCGCTCGTTTCAATGCGGAGCTTGCGTAGAAGTGGTAGTTGTTCGGGTCGTAGTTGTCAGTCACTGTCACGGTGCCTGCGCTCACACCGTTGTGACCGCTCTTGAACTCGTTGTACAGGTCACTGACGACTGCACTGTGGTCGGCATCCGCCCCGAGTTTTCCGTAAGACAACATGGAGTTGAACTCAAACCACATCATGAACTCGGGCGTCACTTTCGCGACACCGAAAACGCTCCCGAGAGGTTGGAGTTCATCGAAGGTGTAGTCGTTGAAGGTGAGGTCATCAGAAGCCGTCTTGCTCGGCGGCACCTGGTAGTGGTTGCGATCCGGTTCCTTGAGAGTGCCCTCGCGATTGGCGGACTGATGAATGACCATGTTGGTCGTGGCGTAGACGAGTGGCAGCGGATCGTAAAGGTCGCTCATCCCGTCACCGTCCGTGTCAACCACGAGCGGGTTGGAGCGCATGAAGGCATACGTGATCTTGACCGTGCTGCTCAAGGCGATGGTGCGGATCGACACCTCGGCTCCGTCACTGACTCCGTCGCCATCGGAATCGGGGTTGAGCGGGTCCATCAGCCCAACCGGCACCCCGTTGCCTAGGACCAGGTGACCCGCCCTCGTCTCCTTCTCGTAGTAATCGTTGATGCCATCGCCGTCAGAGTCCCGCAGGAGGTCGGATGCGTCGGAGATCGACTGGAAGATGGTGGCCAGTTGCTCGGCGTCGCTCGCTGGGTAGTATTTGCCGCCCGTTTGCGAGGCGATGCTCTCCAGCAAGTTCGCATCCACGCCCGAACCCAAGCCGATGGTGTGTATGACCACCTGACTGTTGGCGGCTTGAGTGGTGAGGCGCTGGTCGTAGGTGCCCACGCCGTCGGTGAGCAGGATGATGGTGCGCAGAGTTCCTGGAACCGGCGCGTCAAACAAGTTCAGGGCCGTTGAGACGCCCGCCGAGATACTCGTTCCGCCTGAAGAATCGATGGAGTCGAGAGCAGACGTCAACGCGCCCTTGTCATTCGTCAACCCGGCTCGCACGATGGCCGAGTCGTCGAAGTCGACAACAGCGGCACGGTCATTCGCCCCGAGCCGCTCCGCGAAGTTCTTCGCTACCTGCACTCGTTCCCGGCTCGGATCGTTCCACGTCATGCTGCCGGAGCTGTCAATAGCGAACACGATGTCCAAGGCGTCATAGGCGTGCTGCTCGTCTGGCGCCTCGAGAAATGTGTAGAGCCACACGGCGCTGAAGGTGGCGCGGTTCAAGAGAATGTACTTGGAAAAGTGCGGGACTGTCGCCCTCACGGTATGGCCATCGGCAGTCTGGTTCGGCACCTCGATCAGCCTTTGGGAGTCCTCATCGTAGGTGTAGATCGCCGGATCAAAGCCGTCTCCTTCGAGGCTCGGATCGAAGGTGAATGTCACCTCCGCCTCCGTGAACGCGCCGGAGATTTGGAACTCATACCCCTGATCAATGTAGCCCGGCGTTGTTTCGGGGAACTGAGGCTGGTCCGACGGCAGTTGCGTGATGAGGAACGTGTCGACCTGTTCGGGAAGGAGGCCCTCAATACGCACGGACGGCGACGTCTTGGTGCCGGTCGCCGAACGAGTCACATCAAAAGACGACTCCGCTATCAGCGGATCTGATCCGATCTCAACTTCGGTACCGTCCCCCACTCCGTCAAGATCTGTGTCCTTTTGCAGCGGATTCGTCTTCCAGACGCGCTCCGCGCCATCGGTGAGCCCGTCGTGGTCAGTGTCCTCGTCAAGGAGCGATGTGCCGAGGGCAACCTCATCAATGTTGACCACGGAGTCGCCGTCAGGGTCTTCCTGCGCGTCGGATATTCCGTTGCCGTCAGAGTCCACGGCCGAAGGATTCGTACGGATCGCCCACTCGACATTGTCAGCGAGACCATCGCCGTCGGTGTCGGCCGAGTACGGGTCCATGCCTGCGTGCAGTTCAATGTAGTTCGGGATTCCGTCAGCGTCACTGTCGGTATTGGGCAGGATGCCGTCTTCCAGCAGGACCGCCCATCCGGGAGGCACAACTTGGCCGTCTCCAGGCACGGCCGCCCAGAACCAGAACGTGGCCTTGTGGCCCGGCATAATGACATTTTTCACCTTGCCAGAACTGACCACCAATTCCCGGCCAGTCTGGGAAACCAGGTTGACCACGCTTACACGGCTCACCTGATCGCCAATGTCCATCAGCAGGTTCCAGTTGGACATCGCGCTATCCGAAAGGTTCGCTATCGTGATTTCGGCATGATACTCATCATGGGCAGAGTTGACGTAACGGAATGAAATTTCGACTCTGGAATCTTGATAGAGCATGACGCCGGGATCGGCGGCAGGAGCCGCAACCGCTGGCGTTGCGCACAGCGCTAGCGCCGCACCCAACAGAATTGCAAGAAGTCGTTTGCCAGCCATGTTCTTCCCCCCGAGCGATCTTCCTATCGCGGCACCCCCGGAGGCGCCGTCCACGGCATAGCCTCTTGGGTTCCCGACGTATTGTCAACCGCTGGCCCTGAGCCCGGTTGGTGAACACCTGGTAGAAGTCGCTGTACATCATGGGCGGGCCGCTTCGGGAGTTTGCTCCTGGATTCAAGCACAAGGCCGTGAAGGTGGTGATCAGGACCCGTCGTCCGCTTGCCGCGGGGACCCGCCCCGGGTCTAGCGGGGGTCGTCTTCTCCCAACCGAGACTACGACCGGACGTTGATCTCGCGGTTGGCACCGTCGTGCAGGTCTTCGTGGTGGGTCGGCGTGAGACAGCCCTGCGACGGGCGGGGATGATTCTCGTTGAACCAGTGGGCGCATGGGAAGGTTGCCAATTCGAACTCGTCGATGGGCGCCACCTGTGTGCCGGGACAACGCGATAGCCGGGTCGTTCTTCGCAACCTAGAAGACCGATTACTACTGCCTCGAATTCTGGTCAACGAAGACGGGCGCACCACTAGCCGTCGAAGCCTGGATGGCGCGACTGCGGGGCTAGAGGTAGCGTCGTCGGATGACGATGCGCACATGGTCTGAAAGCCGGCGCCGCGTGTGGCGCTGGGGCTGGGGTGCTCTGGCGGTCGCGATCTTTTTCTGCCCGTTGGGCCAGACCGGTGCGTGCTCTGCGGCCGTCGGCAACGGTGGGCAATGCAGCACGTCTTACGTGCCGTTGATGGGCTCGGTGTTCGGGTACTCGTTCTCCGCGCCTTAGCGGCCAGCAAGTTCGGCGCGGATGACTGACTCCTTCAGCGTCGCTGCGAGAGCGGAGAGTTCCGGGTTGTACCCGCTGCGGCGGCGCACCTCCTTGCGGAGCTCGTCGAGGACACTGTCGGAGAGCAGGACCTCCACGAGTGCCGATGGTGCCGTCGCGGCGCGCTGGTGCCACAGCTCGGTGATCTTGTCGTGCCGCATCGCGCTCTTGTGGAGATAGAAGAGCTGCGCTGCCTTCGCGTTCACCGTGGAGTCGTCCAGGAGGTCTACTTGCATCAGCAAAGACGTCTCGATGGGCGCGCCCGCAGGGCTCGCGAGGTGATAGACCGCCCACACGCGCCCGTTGGTGAGGATCATCCACTCGACGCCCTCTTTCACCGCGTACGTCTCCACTTGGCGCAGGTGCTTGGCGTTGAGGTTCTGCGCCGCGCGCTTGACTTCGACAAACGCCACCAGTTGCTTGTCGATACGAATCCCGTAGTCGGCGAACTCGCCGCGCACCGAATACTCCGTCGTCAGGTCCTCGTATTTGTCGTAGCCCATCGCGTCGCAAAGCATGTCCGTGACGAGCAATCGCGTGTCGCCCTCGTTCGCGTCCCTGTCAACGAGTTCCCGTAGGGGCTTCGCGAATTTCCTGACATAGGTTCGCAGATTCTCAAGCGCGTCCGTTTCCCACTTCGGTCCGCTGGCTTCGGTCATGTTTCGCCCCTCCATGCACGTCGTTGTGCTGGGGCATCCACCCCATGATCGGACCATACTCGGGAACGCTCAGGCTTTGCCAGTCTGCTAACGCGGAGCGAACGCGAGCAGCACCAACGCCAAGAGTGGCAGCGCTCCTTGCTTCACCGCGGCCGATGCCTTGGTGGGGTCCGAAAGGATGAGCACCACGGCGGCAGCAAGCATGGAGCCAACGCCAGCAATCACGAGTGCCGCGCCCACGGAATCGGCCCCCAGACCGAACGCGACGATTCCAGCCGCGGTAACGATCGCGAGGAAGAGGTTGTAAAAGCCCTGGTTGAGCGCCAGCCCACGCGTCACTTCCGCCTGCTCCTCGGTGGTTCCGAACGTGGCTCGCACGCGCGGGGTGGTCCACAAAAGCGACTCCATTGCCCAAATGTAGACGTGAAGCGCGGCGGCGAGGCCCGCCAAGACGAGGGCGACAAAAAGCATGGGATCCTCCAAGGGGACGGCAGGAGCGGATACCCCATGATCCCGCGTCAACGCACGGGAAGCGTTGCGACCCGCGCGGGGTTGACCCACCATGCCCCTCACGCTTTCAGTGCTCGACCTTGCGCCCATCGCCCCGGACGAGACACCGTCCCAGGCGCTTGCCCACACCGTGCGCATGGCGAAGGCTGCCGACGAGGCGGGGTACGCGCGCGTCTGGTACGCCGAGCACCACAACATGCCCACCATCGCGTCTTCCGCGACGAGCGTGCTCATCGCGCACGTCGCAGCGCACACCGCGCGCATCCGGGTAGGTGCGGGCGGCATCATGCTTCCCAACCACTCGCCGCTCACGATCGCCGAACAGTTCGGCACTCGTGGCGCTCTCCACCCTGGGCGCATCGACCTAGCCGCCGAGCTGGTCGCATCGACCGTCACACGTGGATAAAACCCGGTAGTCTTCTTCACCTGGAAGGTGCTCCTCGAACTCGTCTGCAGCGGTTCTCAACAACCCACATTCTTCGAGTTCAGGGGCACTTTTCAGCTCACAAACACGGCCTCATACGACACCACCACGAAAGACCGACGTGAGTGAACTAAAATCACTGCGGCGTTCAACGCGAGTGCCCAAACTGGTCGATGCGGCACGGGTGCTGTGGATGGCGAATGGACGGTAGGTGCGTGCGGGCAAGCCCGGAAGCTACGGCCGGTGCGTGATGTTTGCCCCCAGAATTCGAAGAAGGGACTCGGCATGGCTGACGACAAGACAGTTCGCAACGAGCGCGCCGAGGCGGCGCGCATCCAGGTCGCGGCCGCCCGCAACGCGGACCGCCGCCGAAGCCTGGTCACGTGGGGCGCAGTTGCCGTCGTGGTCCTCGTGCTCGGCGCCTTGGGAACCAAGGTGATCGTCGACGCTGTCCAAGGGCAGAAGGCCGTCACCGAAGCCGCTGCCAGCCCCATCGAAGGCGTGCAGGTCTTTGACGGACTCTCCGCCAAACACGTCGAGGGCATCCCCGAACCCGTCGCAAAGGATGGCGTGCTGCTTCCCCCCGTGGGTGGCGACCATTCCGCCGATACGCAGACGTGCGGCATCTACACAGAGCCCGTTCCGACCTGGAATGCGGTCCACTCGCTCGAGCATGGGGCGGTCTGGGTAACCTACGAACCGGGTCTCGCCGCCGATCAGGTCGCGACACTTGCGGGATACGCGACGGGACACGATCACGTGCTCCTGAGCCCGTTCGCGGACCTGAGCTCCCCCGTTGTTCTCAGCGCTTGGGGGCTCCAGCTGCAGGTGGACAGCGCGAGCGATCCCAGGGTTCAGACCTTTATCACCAAGTACGAGAACGGCCCACAAACCCCCGAACTTGGCGCGCCCTGCGCCGGTGTCGGAGAGCCGTCGGCCAACTGACACAGCGCCATCAGCCAAGTAGGTTGAGCAACGCGGCGACACCCGTTGCGATGAGTGCGGCCGACGCGAGGGCGAGTGTGATCACGCGTCCATGTGTGGTCTTGCGTGGCACTCCGCGCAGCGGGAAGAGGAGTTGCCGCACGATGAGGTAGGCCGAAAGTCCGCCGATGAAGACTAGCCCTCGCGGTGTTGGCATGGCCAAGAGGATCAGCGCGGTGGACACGAGGGCCAAGATGAGTGCGGACCCTGATTCCATCAATTGCACCGGCACTCGCTTGATTCCGATCCGACGGTCGGAGGACCATATTCCCCACTTCGACGTGGTGGGCAGGCCCGCGCAGCACCCACCGAAGAAACAACCGACTCGCCCTATCGCCTGGCCCAGCAACAGAGCAGGGGTGGTGACATCTAGCACTGCACCGACCGGCAGGTGCCACAGCACGC
>JAYTGI010000050.1:0-2639 GCA_043733605.1 Demequina sp.
TTTGGCGTCATCGCCTCGGGCGTCACGATGGGCCTCGGAGCGCTCATGATCCTGCTGGGGATATTCGGCGACCTCGGTTCGGTGCTGGTCTTCGCGACCCTCCTCCCTATCAGCTTCTTCATGCACGCGTACTGGAAGGAGAGCGACGCTCAGGCCAAGCAGATGGACCAGATCTCGTTCAACAAGAACATCGGCCTCATGGGTGGCGCGCTCGCGCTGTTCCTCCTGTTCGCCGTCACGGGCGCCGACCTCGGGCTCACCATCACCGGATCACTGTTCAACCTCAGCTAGCCGGTTCCAACCCAGTTGAACCCTCGAAATGGGGGAGGCGGGCCCGCGGGCTCTCCTCCCCCTATTTTTCTGCCCGGCGCCAACGCGCCTACAGTCGTAAGTAGCGTCTAGCACCCAAGGAGAACCATGGTCGACGGCTGGTTGGCATTCGGGATCGCGCTCGGCATCGGGGTCGGATCCGCGATCGCTGTCGCTCTCGTCGTCCACATCGCGTTGCGCCTTGCCGGACGACGCCTCGCCTGGGCGCGATCGCTCGTGGAGTCGGCGCGGCGCCCCTTCTGGACGCTGCTGCTCCTGGGCGGCCTGTGGTCCGGCGCGGCCCCGACGCTCAACACCAAGGACTGGTGGCCAGCGGCGTCACACCTGTTCACCATCGGCGCCATCGCGACGCTTGCGTGGTTCCTCGTTGCCTTGGTGAACTACGTCGCCAACCTCGCGCTTGGCCGCCACCGCCTCGACGTGCCCAACAACATCGTCGCGCGTCGCCTGCGCACCCAGACCCTCATCATGCGCCGCCTGGTCACGGCCCTGATCGTCGTGATCGCCATCGGCGCGGCGTTGTTCACGTTCAACGAAGTGCGCGCGCTCGGCGCGAGCATCCTGGCGTCCGCTGGCATCATCTCGGTGGTTGCGGGCCTCGCGGCGCAGTCCGTGCTGGCTAACATGTTCGCTGGTATTCAGCTGGTCTACAGCAACGCGCTACGCGTTGACGACGTCATCGTCGCCGAGGGCGAATGGGGCAGGGTCGAGGAGATCACCCTGAGCTACGTGGTGCTGCGCCTGTGGGACGACCGCCGCCTGGTGCTGCCGTGCACCTACTTCACCACCACCCCGTACCAAAATTGGACGCGACAGGGCTCCGAGCTACTGGGCTCCGTGGAGTTCGACCTCGACTGGCGCGTGTCGCCGTCACGGATGCGGGAACACCTCAAGGCCGTGCTCGCAGAGACCCCGCTGTTCGACGGCCGCACCTCCGTGCTGCAGGTCACCGACGCGACGGGCGGCACGGTGCGCGTGCGCATCCTGGCGACCGCCAAGGACGCGCCGACGCTGTGGGACCTGCGCTGCTACGTGCGCGAGGCGATGCTGCTGTGGATCCAGAACGAGATGCCCGACGCGGCGCCTGCCCAGCGGGTGCTGATTGGTGATCGGGCTGCTGCTGCTGCGCCTGCCGCGAAGACGCCTGCGCGCGGCAAGAAGGCCGCCCCCGCGGAGCATCCCAGCGACGAGGGACTGTTTACCGGGAGTCTGCAGGCCGTCGAGAGGGCGAGCCTGTTCATGCGCGGTGAGAAGCGTGATGCTTTAGGGGACGATGCTCGTGAGGCCGACACCGACGGTTTGGACTCACCGGTCCGCGACTGATCGCCAGCGCCTCCTGAGGACTAGCCCGGCCGACGCTTGGGCTATGTTTCGCCGAAAGGTCGCCCTGTGCGTGCGCCAAGAAGTCGCTCCCTCACGGCGGTCAGGCTTGAAGACTCGGAAGCGACTTCTTGACGCACATCAGGCCACGGCGTCGAGTTCAACCTTGCGCTGGACCGCGGTGCGGACCTAAGTGTCACCGAATGGTGGCATTGCGGGAAATGCCATCGATCGGTGGCATCGCCTTGACACCGAGCGGTGACAACAACCACAATGGCACCGAACGGTGACATCCACGAGAGGAGGTGCCCATGCTCGCCGCCAACGCCACCGACATCGGGAACATCGTCCGCAGCCGCCGCACCAAAGCCGCACTGAGCCAGGGCGAACTCGCCCACCAGATTGGAGTGTCGCGCAAGTGGATCGCTGATCTCGAGAGGGGTCACCCACGCGCCCAACTCCACCTTGTCTTGGACGTCCTCAACGCACTCGACGCACTAGTCGACGTCATCGACGCGCCCAGGGAGGAGTCCGTCGCTGGGACTCATGCGGTTGCCGCCAAATCCCCAGCGAGCGGAAAGCGCGAAGGACGCGGTGTAGCTGAGGGCTTTGCCGCCTTGTCCGCCGCCATGGACTCCATGCCGAAGGTCGCCGTACCGCCCGAACTCACCCAAAGCCTCGAGCGAGCCGTCGAGAACATGCAACTGACGCCTGCAGCGCGACGGGCGATCGAGAGGGTCCGCCAACTCACCGCGATCGATCTCCAGCAGCTGTCCGCCATTCGCAACGCACTGGTCCACGTCAAACTGGACCAGGACACCCTCAGGGCCATCCGACGCACCTCCAAGGAACTCACACGTGCGGAAGCGGACTGGTCCGGCGTTCCCAACCGCCTCGGCTCGCGCGACGACGATGGCGATGACGCGTAATGGCTGACGACCGCCTAGACGTCTACATCGACGAGCGGTTTGCGGGAATTCTTGTCGGGG
>JAYTGI010000051.1:0-2628 GCA_043733605.1 Demequina sp.
CGCCGCGCGCCGGCGTCGCCGTGCTGCGCGCCGCGCGTGCTCGTGCCTTGCTCGGCGGCCGCGACGCACGGGCATCGACCCTCCCGTGATCTGCTTGAAGCCTCCGAAAGGCGTGATCGCCTCGGCCTCTCCGTTTGGCCCCACTTGGTACATGCCGACCACGCCCACCTGCTGGGGTGTGAAGCCCACGAACCATGCGGACCTGTTGTCGTTTGACGTGCCCGTCTTTCCCGCGATGGGGCGCCCAAGCTCGGCCGCGAAGTGACCCGAGCCGCCCTTGAAGTTGACCACTTGCTGCATCGCGTACGTGGCGTCTGCCATGACGTCTTCCTTAAAGACACGCTCTGGCGTGGACTGGTGCTCGTAATAGACGTTTCCCTTGGCGTCGCTGACCGAAGCCACCATGAACGGCGACGTCTTGAGGCCGCCCGTTGCGTATGTCGAATACGCGGACGCAAGGTCGAGGGCGCGCGGCGATGCGGTGCCGAGCACGTTTGAAGGGTTTGCCTCCAGGCCTGCGGTTCCCTCCGGGATACCCGCCCTGACCGCGACGTCGCGCGTCTTGTCTGGGCCCACCTGGACGTTGAGCTGGGTGTAGACCGTGTTGACGGAGTAGGCGGTCGCCTTCACCAGGTCGATGTCGCCAAAGTTCTCGCCAAGAAAGTTGCGCACGGGGGAGTCGAACCCTGGCACCGTCTTGTTGTTGGCTCCGTTGTACGTCGAGTCGAGTGAGATCCCGCTCTCCAGAGCGGCCACCAGGGCAAACGGCTTAAACGTGGATCCGGCTTGAGCGATGTCCTGGGTGACAGCGTTCCGTTGGATCGTGAGGTAGTCGGCGCCGCCGTACATGCCCGTGATCGCGCCCGTCGTCGGGTCCATCGTGACGGCGGCCACACGCAGGTTGGGGGCCGCGTCGGTAGGCATTTGCGCGACCGCGGCAAGGATCGACGCCTGGGTAGCCGGCTGGATCGTGGTGACGATGCTCAGGCCCTCTGTCTCGATCTCCTCTTGAGTCTTGCCAGTTGTCGAGGTGACCTCGTCGATCGCGGTGCGCAGCAGGTAGCCCTGCGGCCCCGCGAATATGTCGTTGTTCGCGTATTCGATCGTGGTGGGGAAAACCATCGCGTCGCGTTCGACCTGGGTGATATCGCCGAGGTCCACCAGTCCGTCGAGCACGTAGTTCCAGCGGAACGTCGCCTGGTCGAGGTTGAGGCGCGGGTCCCAGCGCGACGGGGCGGGCAGGATGCCCGCGAGCAGCGCGGATTCGGAAACTGTGAGTTCGGCGGCGGGCTTGCCGTAGTACTTGCGCGAGGCGGCCTCGATGCCATAGGCGCCGCGACCGAAGTACACGGTGTTGATGTAGTTGCCGAGGATCTCGTCCTTGTCCTGCTCCTTGTTGATCTTGAGTGCGAGCAGCGCCTCGTCGATCTTGCCCGTCATGTCCGTCGTCGTCTTGGCCTTGTAGTACCGCTCGACGTATTGCTGGGAGATCGTCGATCCGCCTTGCTTCTTGCCAAACACGACGGTCTTGATGAGCGCCCTGCTGGTACCCACGAAGTCGACTCCAGGGTTGCTGTAGAAGCTGCGGTCCTCGGCCGCGACGAACGCCTCGGGAACGTATTTGGGCAGGGTGTCGAAGGGGACGATCTGACGGTCGGCCTGGCCCAGCCTGCCCATCACAGTGGTGCCGTCGGCGTAGTAGATGGTGGACGCCTGCTGCAGGGCGAACGCGCTCGGTGGGGGCACGTCGAGCATTTGGTAGCGAATGAACAGCCCCAGGAAACCGATGAGGCCCACGGCCAGGCCGGTCACGAGCGCGCCGATGCCGAAGCGCTGTAGCAGGTACTTCCAGCGGGGGATGAGCTTGCCGTTCTTGTCGCGGGGAGGCCCGCCCTTGCCGCCCCTCTTGCCACCGCCGCTTCCCTGAGGGATGCGGGTCGAGGTGCGTGGTCGAGCATCGGCCGACGCCTCGTCGTACGCACGCAATCCGGAGGCTCTTGGCTCGATCGAGCCTGGCCTCGTGGTGCGTTGAGCGCCCGATGCCGGAGTTGACCGGCGGGGCCCTGCTCCCGGCGCGCCAGTGGAGCGCCACTGAGGCGCGTCGCCTTGAACCGGGCGAGTGCTCTTGCGCTGCGGAACTCTGTTGTCTTCGCTCACCATGTCAGTGTACGAACGGGGGCCGAGCGGCCAAGGTTCCCCCGCGCGTCGGTTCGCGCTCGTCTGAAGACGCCGTCGAGGGGAAATTAGTCAGGTAGGGCCTCTGCTGGAGACGTTGCAGGCCTCGGCGGCCGATGCTTTGGGCGGCGGCCGACGACGTTCCGGACCTCTGAAACGGGGTCACCGGCCCGGCGGGTCCAGGCCTCGACTTGCGCTTTGATGTATCGGCGCGATACAACTGGGTGCTACACCGCGTCGATACATCGCAGATCATCGACGCGCGGCGACGCCGGGGTCGAATCCCCGTGTGGTGCCCTCAAGGGAACTGGACGAGAGGAAGAGCATGGGACGCACAGACGTGCTCACCCTCGCGATTCTCGGCACCCTTTCAGAGAAGCCCCACCACGGCTACGAGGTCCGCAAGCGCCTCGGCGCACAGCTTGGCCCGTTCAGGGCCCTGTCGTACGGCAG
>JAYTGI010000052.1:0-2627 GCA_043733605.1 Demequina sp.
CCGCGGCGCTCGCATCGATCGACGTGTTTGAGAACGACGGGCTCATCGAGCGCGCCCAAGAGATCGGCGACCTGTTGCTGGTGCGACTGGCCGCAATGCAGCGTGCCGACTCTCGCATCGGCGATGTGCGCGGCAGGGGCGCGATGGTCGCGATCGAGCTGGTTGAGCCTGCGAAGGGGGAGCCCGATGCGGCGCTCGCTGGCGCGGTCGCCAAGGCCTCGATCGCCCAGGGCGTCATTGTGCTCACGTGCGGCACCTACGGAAACGTGATCCGGTTCCTGCCTCCGCTGTCGATCGGGGATGCCCTGCTGAACGAGGGTCTCGATGTGGTCGCCGCCGCGCTTGCGAGGGCGTGATCATGGCTCTGGAGAACGGGGGCCTCGACGAGACGAGGCTGCTCGATGCGGTTCCCACGCTGCTGTACATCGGCGGCGAGTGGGTGGCGGCGTCAGGCGGCGCGACGTTTGACGTCACCGATCCGTCGACTGGCGCCGTGATCGCGACCATCGCCGATGCCTCTCCCGTGGACGGAATGCTGGCACTCGACGCTGCGGTGGCCGCCCAGGACGCGTGGGCCGCCACGGCTCCGCGCGTGCGCGGCGAGATCCTCCGCAAGGCATTTGAGTTGGTGCGCGCCCATGCCGAGGAACTCGCGTTGCTCATGACGCTCGAGATGGGAAAGCCGCTCGCGGAGGCGCGCGGCGAAGTCACGTACGGGGGCGAATTCTTGCGCTGGTTCAGCGAGGAGGCGGTGCGCATCACTGGCCGCTATGGACTCAACCCCGAGGGCACCGGCCGCATGATCGTGTCCCAGCGACCGGTGGGGCCGTCGTACCTCATCACTCCGTGGAACTTCCCGCTCGCGATGGCGACGCGCAAGATCGCTCCCGCGCTCGCGGCAGGCTGCACCGTCGTCGTGAAGCCCGCGGCCCTCACGCCGCTCACTACCTTGTACCTGACCACACTCCTCGCGGAGGCGGCGGTGCCCGCGGGCGTCGTGAACGTGATCACCACCACGGCATCGTCAGCGGTGACGGCGCCTCTTTTGGACGACCCACGACTGCGCAAGCTCTCCTTCACCGGATCCACGGCGGTGGGTCAGGCGCTCATCAAACAGGCCGCCGACAGGGTGCTCAGGGTGTCGATGGAGTTGGGTGGCAACGCCCCCTTCGTGGTCTTCGAGGACGCCGACCTTGACAAGGCCGTCGAGGGAGCGCTCGCCGCCAAGTTCCGCAACATCGGCCAGGCGTGCACCGCGGCCAACCGCTTCATCGTCCACGAGTCAGTGTCGGACGAGTTTGCACAGCGGATCACCCAGCGCGTTGCCGCGATGCGCGTGGGGCGCGGGACCGAGGAGGGAGTGAACATCGGCCCCCTCATCGACGCCAAGGCCGTGGAAAAGTCCGCCGCGCTGGTGGCAGACGCCGTAAGTAGGGGAGCGACGCTCCTTGTGGGCGGCGAGGCAATCGATGGCCCTGGAACCTTCTTCGCGCCAACCGTCGTGTCAGGAGTCGCCCAGGGCAGCGACATCTTGCGCGAAGAGATCTTTGGCCCTGTGCTCGCAATCGCGCCCTTCGCCACCGAGGACGAGGCGGTGAACATGGCAAACGCCACCGAATACGGCCTGGTGTCCTACGTCTTTACCCAGGACCTGGCGCGCGGGCACCGCATGATCGATCGGCTCGAGACCGGGATGATGGGGCTCAATGTCGGCGTCCTGTCCAACGCAGCCGCGCCCTTTGGGGGAGTCAAGCAGTCAGGCATCGGCCGCGAGGGCGGCCCAGAAGGCATTCACGAATACCTGTCGACCAAGTACACGATGATTCCTGCCGAGTGAGTGGGACGAACGGAGAGCCATGAGTGCATATGCGGTGGTGAACCCGGCAACGGGAGAAACAGAGTCCATCTATCCGACGATGGAGGACTCGGCCGTCGAGGTCGCGATCGGTGCGGCCGACGCCGTCTACAGGGGCTGGGGCGATGTGGGGCCCGAGCAGCGCGCCGCGCTCGTGCGCAGGGTCGCCGAGCTCCACAGGGAACGAAGGGAAGAACTCGCCTCGATCATCGTGCGGGAGATGGGAAAGCCGCTCGCCGCTGCACTTGGCGAGGTGGACTTCGCAGCGGACATCACGGAGTACTACGCCGACAACTGGGAGAAGATCACGGGAGACACGCCGCTGGACATCCTGGCCGAGGGGACGGCGGTCATTCGCCGGTCGCCCATCGGAGTGCTCCTGGGCGTCATGCCCTGGAACTTCCCGTATTACCAGGTGGCGCGTTTCTCAGCGCCCAACCTTGTACTCGGCAACACGATCGTGCTGAAGCACGCGTCGCAGTGCCCCGAATCGTCGGCTGCGATTGCCGCGATGCATAAAGACGCGGGCTTCCCCGAGGGCGCCTTCCAGAACCTCTACGCGTCAAAGGACCAGATCGCACAGATCATTGCCGATCCTCGAGTGCAGGGCGTCTCAGTGACGGGCTCCGAGCGCGCGGGCTCCACCATCGCGGAGCTCGCGGGCCGCAACCTCAAGAAGGTCGGCCTCGAACTCGGCGGTTCCGACCCCTTCATCGTCTTGTCGACCGACGACATGGACGCGTGTGTCGCTGGCGCCGTCGAGGCCCGCATG
>JAYTGI010000053.1:0-7325 GCA_043733605.1 Demequina sp.
GACTCGATTGATTGGCCGTCGACTGCGGGATCCAAGCGCACGCCAAACCCGCGAATTACTCCCGTATCGACCAGCCTGTCGACGCGACGCTTGACGGCCGACGCGGACAGGCCGACTCGCAGGCCGAGATCCGCGAAGCTCGCCCTGCCATCGACACGCAACTCGTCGATGATGCGATGGTCAAGATCATCAATTGCCATGAATCCTCCTCACACGCTTGATTCTCTCACGACGCGCTACCGGATTGCGCGAATAGAGCGTCCAGGGCACTACTTTTGCACGCTTACTTTGCGATCCTTGAGACCTAGGAGGAACAATGACCATCACCGCGCCGTCCCAGCGCGCCACTCGCGTGGCCACCCCACTCACTATTCTCATGTGCCGCCCGTCGCATTTCACCGTCATCTACCGCATCAACCCGTGGATGAATCCCAACTCCCCGACCGACACGTCCCGTGCGGTCGCCCAGTGGGAGGCTCTGCGAGACATCTACGTGGGCCTGGGCTTTGACGTCCACCAGATCGATCCGATTCACGGACTGCCCGACATGGTCTTTGCCGCCAACGGCGGCCTGGTGATCGACGGGGTTGCCTACACGGCTAGCTTTCACTACCCGCAACGCCAACCTGAAGGTCCCGCGTATGCGAGTTGGCTCGGAGACGCCGGCTACGACGTTCGGCACTCGAGCGTCGTCAACGAGGGCGAAGGCGACTTCTTGTCCATTGGAAACGTGATCCTCGCGGGCCACGGGTTCCGAACCGACCCTGCGAGCCACGACGAGGCCGCACGAGTGTTCGGCCGCGAAGTCGTCCCCTTGCACCTCATCAGGCCTGAGTTCTACCACCTCGACACCGCGCTCGCGGTGCTCGACAACCGCCTGGGTCACGAGCACGTCGCGTACCTCCCTGGCGCGTTTGACGCGGACAGCCTTGCCGAGTTGCGCCGCCGCTTCCCCGACGCGATCGAGGTTGCCGAAGAGGACGCTGCGGTGTTTGGCCTCAACGCCGTCTCTGACGGCCTCCACGTCGTCACCGCCGCGCGCGCTACGGGCTTCCACGCCCAGTTGCGCGAACACGGCTACGAACCCATCGGCGTCGACCTCTCCGAGCTGTTGCTAGGCGGCGGCGGCGCCAAGTGTTGCACGCTCGCGCTCCGCGGGCCGGAAATGGAGTCCTGATGGTCGCCTGTGTGGATACGCCGCGGATGCGCGAGTGGATTGCCGAGCGCGGCATCGAGCCCATCATCCTCGACCTGGTCGCGCGCATGGAGGTGGCGTTCACACGGTGGCTCGACTTCGAGCGCGCGCCTCGCGTTGCGTCGCACTCGCCGCTTGGAGTCATCGAGTTGATGCCGACGTCAGACGGCAACCACTACGCGTTCAAGTATGTGAATGGCCACCCGGCCAACCCCGCGAGTGGTTTGCAGACCGTGACGGGCTTCGGTGTGCTTGCCGACGTCGCTACCGGCTACCCCGTGATGATTGCGGAGATGAACCTCTTGACCGCGCTGCGCACCGCGGCGACATCCGCGATGGCCGCCAAGCGCCTCGCGCGCCGTGACTCCACCGTGCTTGCGCTCATCGGAACGGGCAGCCAATCCGAGTTCCAGGCTCTAGCAATGCGCGCTGTCATCGGCATCACTCACGTGCGCATCTGGGACGTGGACCCTGCCGCGATGGACAAGTTCGAGCGCAACCTTTCCCGTTGGGGACTCGACATCTACAGGGCGTCGAGCGCCGCCGATGCCTGCCGTGGTGCGGACATCGTCACGACGTGCACTGCGGACAAGGCCAACGCGGTTGTCCTCACCGATGACATGGTCACCGCGGGGATGCACCTCAATGCGATCGGCGGCGACTCTCCTGGCAAGACCGAGCTCGACCCTGCGATCGCTCGCAGGGCCCGCATCTTTGTCGAGCACGAGGAGCAGACGCGCATCGAGGGCGAGATCCAGTTGCTTCCTGCCACTCACCCCGTCGAGCCGCTGTGGCGCGTCATTGCGGGGATCGCCCCAGGGCGCCTCATGGAGGTCGAGCTCACGCTTTTCGATTCCGTCGGCTTCGCAATCGAGGACTTCGTGGCGCTCGAGTACCTCGAAGAGCAGGTGAGGGGCACCCGCTTTGCGGGCGAGGTCGACCTCATCACGTCACCAGAGGACCCCAAGGACCTGTTCTCGCTCGTGGCCTCCCCTGTTTTCGCTCACTCGCACTAGCCCGCGTGGTTGCCCCTGCCGCTGCGGGCGCGACGGCGCACAGCCTTAACTACGAGGTGCGATGCACCGATTGGGCCGAGGACTGATCGCGCGGCATGATCGTCACCTGGTCGATGTTGACGTGGGAAGGACGCGAGGCGATCCACGCGACCGTGTCGGCAATGTCCTCCGCGGTAAGCGGCGTCATGCCCGCGTAGACCGCATCGGCCCGCTCCTGATCTCCCGCGAAACGGACCACCGAAAACTCGGTCTCGACCATGCCGGGATCGATCTCGCTCACACGCACAGGCTGGCCAAGCATTTCGAGCCGCAGCACCCGGGTGAGTGCCGCGACGGCATGCTTGGCCGCGTTGTAGCCGCCACCACCGCGGTAGGACTCGTGCGCGGCGATCGACCCGATAGTGATGATCTGACCGTCACCTGATGCGACGAGCTTGGGCAGGAGTTCCCGCGTCATGCGCAGCGTGCTCATGACGTTCATCTCGAACATGCGCAACCACTCACCGTCGTCGGCCTCCGCAATCGACGACACGCCAAGCGCGCCTCCCGCGTTGTTCAGCAGCAGGTGGCACGCCTCCACTTGTGCGCAAAATTCCTTGGTCGACGACGCATCGGTCACGTCAAGGTGGCGCGCCGTGCCACCGATTTCGGCGGCGAGTTCCTCGAGCCGATCGATGCGACGCGCACCCAAGATCACATTCCAGCCTTGGGCCGCGAGTGCCCGCGCGCTTGCGGCGCCAATCCCGCTCGATGCTCCGGTCACGACGGCGGTGCGTTTGCTCACGGCTGTCCCTCTCACTCGGCCGGGTCTGCGGCCACCCGTCCATCGTGCCACCGACGCACCGCGCCTCATGCCTCATGCCTCATGCCTCGTGCCGCTCACGGTGCAACGGGTGGCATCGTGCGCGTCCGGGACGCGAAAGTGGGCAGCAACGCCGCGGCGGTCGCCGGGTCGTCAACCGTAATCACCAGGCGCTTGCCGTTGCGGCGCGTCACCTGCAGTGACTCACCGTTGCGCAGGATGATTCCGAGCGCGGCCGATGCGGCGCCAAGTGCCGCAATGATCGCCAAGAGGAGCATCCGGAACGGCCGCCGTATCGTCGCCGTGCGCGTCCACACCGCGCGTTCATCCTTAGGCGAGGTTGAGCGCCTCCGGGCGAGAGACGCCAGGCACCACTGCCCGCTGGCGGGGCTGAAAGAACCATCCTGCGGCTCCGGCGACGGCGGCCGCCCCGTAATCCGCGACAAGTGCGGGGAACACGCTGGGGGAGTTCTGGGCGTCGGCGAGCCCTCGCTGCATGTCCACGGTCCAGGTATTCAACACCGCTGACAGCGCCGATAGACCGACCGCGACCGAGGCCATGAGGCGAAAGTTCGCCACGCGGGCACCGCGCGCCAGGAACGGAAGGGCGGTGGTGGCGATGAGTCCTGGTAGCCCCAGCCCGAGGACAGCCGAAACAATGAGAAGAGTGGCGAGCCCGCCGAAACCGTCCGATGCTCCCCCCGTTCCCAGTGCGTCGCGATGGGGTCAGGAAGATCGTTGCGCCACGAGAATGAATCGACGGACCACGGGGGTCCGCGTCTCGTCGGACACGGCAACTACCTCTCAAGGAGCACTGTTACAGAATTGCTACAACACTCTTGGAGATTAGCCTGCGAGGCACTGACCGCCTAGCGCGGCCGTGGCGATCGCCATGTCGTTGTCGTTGTATCCGTAGCCAGCACCGCCGCCGCCAAGCAGCACCGAGTAGGCGTCGGTCACGTTCTCAAAGCGAGCGCCGCCGATGGCGACGGTGCCGCACTTCGACAGAATGATCATGTGGCTCGCCTCATGTATCACGACGCTGCGACCTGAGCCCTTGGCCGAGGACCAGGAGCCGTAGGCCGAGTTGGTGACATACAGGGTCGACCCGCCTTGGAAGCAGCCACCAATCCCGCCGGTCATGCTGCGACCGCATGGCGCATCCGACCAAGAAATCGATCCGCCGTAGGACGCGGCAATTCCCTCAAGATACTGTTGCGGCGTCTGACCAGACGCGGAACCTCCCGAGCTCGCACGCGCGCTCGTGCCTACGCTCGCATGTCTGGCGGCGGCGGGCCTCGGGGCGCTGGCTGCAGCTGCGGCGGCCGCTGCTTCTGCGGCAATCCTGGCCTCCTCGGCAATGCGCTTGGCCTCTGCCTCTTCCCAAGCGGCGACGTCGGCCTTGACCGCGTCCATCGAGGCGTTGAGCTGCACTTGTGCGACCCCCGCAACTTTCTCGTCGTCTGACACGATGACGATCGAGTAGGCACGATTGCGTTGGACCGCAAGTTGCTTGCGGCTCTCGTCGGTCGCCTTGCCCTTTGAAGACTCGAAAAGATCCTTAGCCGCCCAGACATCCGCGCTGAGCGATGTCTTCGCGTTCGCCAACGCAATGACGTGGCGCCCATGCACCACACTCGTCATCTCGGGCAACAGGCTGATCGCGTGGGCCCACGATGTCTCCTTGATGGGGGCAGGAGAGCCTGCTGCGGCCGCGGTGTCAAGTGGCACCGACGCGACGGTGACGGCGAGCACGAGGCCAAGCGCCCCGGCTACGTTCCTCAGTGGTTTCTGGACCATAAAGCAAGCATTGGACAGAAAAAGCCCAAAAAACCGGGTCTGTGAGCAATGGCACAAGAACATACAAATGGGACGAAACGCCGATAACTATCGGTCGGTCGCCCGTTCAACAGAATCCTGGCTTTCGGCGCTGGGATACCGGATTTATTAGGACATTTCCGTCCGTCAAGAGGCTCCGAGCGGCCATCGGTCTGCGACACGCCGATCGGCTCACTTCGCGACACGCCGTGTTCTACGAGGTGTGACGTGCGCCACACCGGGGTTTTCTTGCCTAATAGGTCCCAGATTTGGGGCGTCCAACACCCCCAAGAGGAATCCAAGTGGGGTCTTTCGCGCCACGAGAGGCGCTCCGGCGACGGGAATCGAGAACCCCGCGAACAGGCCTCAATGACCTAAAAAGGGCGACCGAAATACGCTGTCAGCGCTAGAAACCACCAGAGCACTACCGGACTAGATTTCGAAGAGCGTTGACAGTAGCCGCCACCACCGCGGTAGGACTCGTGCGCGGCGATCGACCCGATTGTGATCACCTAGCCATCGCCTGAGGCGATGAACTTGGGAAGTAGGGCGCGGGTCATCCGCAGCGTGCTCATCACGTTCATCTCGAACATCCGCAGCCAGTCGGTATCGTCGACCGACGCGGCGTCGGTCACGTCCAGAACCCGCGCCAAGCCTCCGATCTCGGCCGCAAGTTCCTCGAACCGATCGATGCGACGCGCACCCAAGATCACATTCCAGCCTTGGGCGGCGAGTGCCCGCTCGCTCACGGCGCCGATCCCGCTGGACGCTCCTGTGACGACGGCTGTGCGTGTGCTCACGGCGCGCCCTCTGGTGCGGTCTGGTCTGTGGTCTGGTCTGTGGTCTGGTCTGCGGTCTGGTCTGCGGCCACGTGTCCACCGTGCCACTAGGCGATCTCGGAATCCGCCCCGTGTCCATGCCCGCGCGCCAAGAGCCGGCACCCGCGTGCGAGGCGCGAAACCTAGCGGTGCGCGTTCTTGAGAGTGTCCCGAACGAGCGACGCGAGCGCGTCAGGCGTCATGCCAAGAGCCGCCGCCCGCGCTCCGAGGTCCTCGATATCCCCCATGAGTTCGGTCAGGTCACCCGCCGCGGAGGTGACGACGGCCGCCCTACCCCTTCTCATGTCGACCAGACCCTCATCCCTGAGCACCTGGTACGCCCGCAACACGGTGTGCAGGTTCACTCCAAGGGACGCGGCCACCTCTCTTGCGGAGGGCAGCTTGTCGTCGGGGCGCACGCGGCCCGCCGCCATATCCGTGCGAATCGAAGCGGCCACCTGCTCAAAGATCGAGATGTCGCTCGCCGCGTCGATGCGAATTAGCACGGCGTCGACCGGTCGCTCATGGCGATACTGACGGCGTGGTGCGCGCCCGTGATGCCAACGCCGTGAGCAGCGCCGCTGCCGTCGCGGCGTCGTCGACGGTGATCACCAGGCGCCTGCCGTTGCGACGTGTGACCTGGAGCGACTCGCCGTTGCGAAGCACGATCCCAAGCGCACCCGGTCGCTGCCGGACGCCCCATCCGCCAAACTCCGCAAAGCCGTTGACGTGCGCTACGCCCGCGTCGACGACGTCGTCGAGCCTGACGCCAAACCGCGGCACCCCGAGCGCGGAGACGGCGCTGAGACCCTTGTCGTCGACCACGACGTGGAAGGTGGCCGTCGCGGCAAACGCCAGCACGAGAACGGCCGATGCCGCTCCGTAGATCCAGGCCGCGCCTTCCTGTCCGGCCTGCCAGAACGCAAATGACGCCACACCCAGGCCAATCACCACGGCGGCCATGAGGATGGTCACCGGTCGCCCAGCGGTTGCGGTGCGCATCCATACCGCCCGTTCACCTTCACCCAGGTCCAGACGCGTATCGTGCCGCAATCCCTCGACTACCGTGCGCTGGCGGGGCTGAAAGAACCATGCAGCGACACCGGCTGCGATGCCCGCACCAAAGCCTGCTCCCAGCGCAGGCATGAGGCTGGGCCCGCCATGAGCATCGGCCAGGCCGCGCTGCATCGCGATGCTCCACGTGTTGAGGACGGCCGAAAAGACCGAAACGCCGGCGGCCATGGACCCCATGAAGCGAAAGCTTGGCCCACGCGCGCCCCTCTTGAGCATGGGGAGGGTGACAGCCGAGTAAAGGGCGGGCACTCCCAGTCCCAGCAGGATCGCCGCGACGTATGCCGACGCGAGTGAACCAAAGCCGTCAGGGCCGCCGTTGCCGCCCCAATGGATCGCGACTGGATCGGGCAGATCGCCGTGCCACGCGAAGATCACACCTACAGCGAACGCGGTGAGGATGACGGGCAAGGCGAGGGCAACGACGACGAATCGGCCTACGACCGAGTGTCGACCGAGTTGGTCCATGACTTTTACCTTTCCGAAGGAGCACTGTTATAGCAATACCATAACAGTGGCGGAGGCTAACCCTCGTGGCACTCACCGCCAAGCGCGGCGCTTGCAAGCGCCATGTCGTTGTCGTTGTATCCGTAGCCCGTTCCACC
>JAYTGI010000054.1:0-2612 GCA_043733605.1 Demequina sp.
ACACGAGCACTCCAGCGGGCGTCAGAAAACTACCGGCCAGGCCCACCCGTCGGACGCGGCAACATCCCCTCGATCAACGACCAATGAACATCCGAGAGCATCTGAAACCAGGACACCCCCTAGCTCTCCCTCATCGAGCGTCGGCGCATCACACGGAAGACGAGCCAGGCGATCAGCCCTGCCACGGGAATCGCCACGACCGACACCGCCCAGGCGACCTTGTCACTGCGGCGCATGTCCTGCGTGCGCACCACGTCGACCACCCCCCACACCGCGCTCGCCACCCACGCGATGTCTACCAGCAACACCGCCACGTGAGTGTATGAAACCGACGCGTAGTTCATGGCGTGTCTCCCTGGTTGGTGGTGGCCGCGTCTCCCGCCGGTCGAGCTTTGCGGACAAGCCTGCCGGTCGAGCCCGCAGAGCAAGGGTGGCGGTGTTGCGGCCGATGCTTCGAGGTTAACCCTAGACACCGGGCGGGCAGGCCCAGCTACACCGGCCTGCGGGGCGGCTAGGCGCGGGGCGTCGGGCGTAGCCCCTCGCCCGCGGGCCGGGACCTTGATCCCAGTCCCCCGCCCCCACGGCGGGTGTACCCCAAGAGAACTACCCTTTGCGAAGGGGCTCGCCTCCCGTCGACCTGAGGAAGTGGAATTGTGAACACCGAACAGTTCAACAAGATGAAGAGCGGCAAGGGCTTCATAGCAGCTCTCGACCAGAGCGGCGGCAGCACCCCCAAGGCACTGGGGCTCTACGGCGTCGACGAGTCCGCCTACGCGAACGAGGCCCAAATGTTCGACCTCGTCCACGAGATGCGCAGCCGGATCATCACCAGCAGGGTCTTCACGGGTGACCGGATCCTGGGGGCGATCCTCTTCGAGATGACCATGGACCGCCAGATCCGGGGCAAGGGGTCCGCGGAGTACCTGTGGGAAGACAAGAACGTGGTCCCGTTCCTAAAGGTTGACAGGGGCCTGGCCGACGAGGTTGACGGCGCCCAGGTCATGAAGCCGATGCCAGGGCTGGGAGAGGTTCTCGCCAAGGCGAAGACCCACGGCGTGTTCGGCACCAAGATGCGATCGGTCATCACGCTGGCAAACCCGTCGGGCATCAAGGCCGTGGTGGACCAGCAGTTCGAGGTGGGTCGCCAGATTCTCGCGGCGGGCTTGGTGCCGATCATCGAGCCCGAGATTGACATCAACAACCCCCAGAAGGCCGATGCCGAGGCGCTTCTCAAGGCCGCCCTGCTCACCGCGCTGGACGGGCTCGATGCCGACCAGCACGTCATGCTCAAGGTCACCTTGCCCGAGTTGGACGGCTTCCACACCCCACTGGTGGAACACCCGAACGTGCTGCGAGTGGTCGCCCTCTCCGGCGGCTACCCCCGTGAGGAGGCCAACTCCAGGCTGGCCCGCAACCACGGCGTGGTTGCCAGTTTCTCCCGCGCTCTCACGGAGGGCCTCACCGCCCAGCAGAGCCAGGCCGATTTTGACGCGGCGCTCGACGCATCGATCGCCAGCATCTACGAGGCCTCGATCACCTGAGCGTCGGTGTGAGCGTCGGCTTCCGTGCGGGCGCGCGCGCCGGTCACAACTGCGCGAGCAGGTCCGCCTTTTTGGCCGCGAACTCCTCGTACGTCAGCATGCCGTCGTCCCTGAGCCGCGCAAGCTCTCGTACCTGGTTCTCAATCCGTTGGATGTGAGATGGCGCGGTGCCCTCCGGGACCGGGTCAGGCAAGAACTCTTCGTTCGCCATGTGGACTCCCTTGTCCGTGGTTGGGAACTGCGTTCATTCTACTGCGGACGCGTGCATACGGCCCCGGCGCGCGGCCGATGCCCGGCGAGTCGGGTGGCCGACTGCCCGGCCCGGCGGGACTGGTCGACGCCGGCCGCTCATCCCCGATCGCCGTAACCGTATAAGTCGACCAGCGGCACCCCCCGTTTGGCGTGGCTCTCCGTGCCGTCGTCCCACACGATGATGACGTCGCCCGCCGCGATAAAGATCTCCCTGAGCGTTGCCGTGGAGCCGTCGTCCAGGATGAACTGCAACGACGCGGCCTCCGCGCCAACAGCGCGCTTCCACGCATTGCCGACGCCGCCCACAGGCATGTCGGCGAACCCGTGGACCAGCTCTTTGATGACGGCCGGGTCACTGACGGTAGCGCGACGGTATTGTTGCGGCGGGCTCTCCATGCCTTTGGGGATGTACTGGTAGAACTCCATCTCGACGCTCGTGACATGGGCGGGGTCGACGCCCAACGATTTGTACTTCTGGGGGCCACACGCTGTGGTGAGGAGCAAGAGCGCGATCGCGGCGACCGTTGCTACGACGAGCGTTGCTACGACGACGTGGCGCGGCCGGACGGGCGCGTGCGTGGCGGCGGCGGCGGCGGCGGACGATGCGATTGCCATGGCGTGTTCCCCCTTGATGTCGACCAGTGCGTGCCATCAGCGTGCTCGCTCGGCGAACGGCTGTCAATGACCGCATCTTGGGGCGGGCGTTGGCGCGCGCGGGCGGGCGTTGGCGGGCGTTGGCGGGCCTGACGCCGTTGCCGCCGGCCGGGCGGGTAATCTCGCTACAGGAACAGCGCGCGCATCCAAGGGGACTTACATGAC
>JAYTGI010000055.1:0-2606 GCA_043733605.1 Demequina sp.
GCGTGAACGTCTCGATGTCGTCGACGATGCCTGGAAAAACGGTGCAGACGTCGCGGTCGGCCAACGTGAACACGGTGTCCAGGTGCATGGCCGCGCGCAATCGAGGCATCTTTGCGACCAGCACTCGATCGGCCGCTCCCGCCGCGAACAGTACTGCGGCGAGTTGCGAGATGGCCTGACGTGAGGACCTTTCAGACATCCCGGCCACCACCACGCCTGCGCCCACAGGCATCACGTCGCCGCCCTCGAGAGACGCGAGCCCGTGGCTTCGCTCGGGGTCGCCCCACCAGGTGGTGACGTGCCCGGAGAAGTCGGGGTGAAAGGTGTATACCGCTTTCATGAGGAGTGTCTCAGCGTGACGCGCCTCCCAGAACAGGGGATTGAGCGTTACCCCCTGATAGATCCATGACGTCGTGTCGCGCGTGAAGAGAGTGTTCGGTAGCGGTGGCATCAGGTAGTCGCGCATCCCAGACTCCTCGCGCACGAGTTGCACCGCTGGGGGAGCGAAGTCGTGCGGAAGGTCTGCCGTCGACAGCCCTCCGATCATGTAGCGAGCAAGCGATTCGGGGTCGATCGAGCCGAGGAACGCCCGCACATCTGAAACCAGGCCCAAGCCCACCTCGTCTGGCGTGATCTTGCGGTCAAGCAACCAGCGCCTCGCATCGGGGATGGCAAGGGTCTCTGCGAGCAGATGATGAAGCTCAAGCACCTCGATGCCACGTCCGCGCATCATGGCCACGAAGTCAGCGTGGTCTTTGCGAGCGTTGTCCACCCACATCACGTCATCGAAAAGGAGATCGTCGCAGTTCGACGGTGTGAGCCGGTTGTGGGCCAATCCGGGCGCGCATACCAGCACTGAGCGAAGGCGTCCCACCTCGGAATACACGCCAAACGGGGCGACCGTGGTCGATGGTGGGGTGATGTCCAGAACGCGGGCCATTGTGCCTCCCTATATAGCGAAACTAGCAGGCGTTGTGAGGCAAGGAGTGGGGCGCCTCCCGCGAGCGACGGGCATCGGCCGACGACCGTGTCGCGAAGTGCGGTCAGCCTCCCCATTGATCGAGCAGGGGCCTGCTCGCGGCCCGACCTTTGTGCGTCAGAGCGGCCAACGTGTCGGCAAGCGGCGCTTTGACCGATTCGAGCGCACAAGGACGGCAGGGATCAACATGCCTGATAAAGCAATTAATTCCAAGCCGAATGTGCGCATGGACGTCGCCAAAGTGTGGGAATATCCCCATTCGCAACGCTGTTGACACACGTGCCTCCTGTGCCTCTTTTCCGCCGCAGTTTGCGTAAAGTCCCCCTTTTGTGAAAGGCCACCCCCATGGCTGATTTTGCCCCCATGCCTGGAGACGCCGCGACCGTCGGTGCTCACCCACACGCACTTCACGACCCCCTCGAGGACGACATTGAATTGATTGCCGTTCCGGAGACCTCGACTCCCGATCCCAACCGTTGGCGGATGCTCGCAGTGATCGCGGTCGCGCAACTGATGATCGTGCTCGACGGTTCGATCGTGAACGTCGCGTTGCCTCACATGCAGACGGCGCTCGGCATCACCGATGCGAATCGTCAGTGGGTAGTCACCGCCTATACGCTCGCGTTTGGCGGCATGCTGCTTCTTGGCGGACGTGTGGCCGACTATTGGGGTCGCAAGCGCACCTTCTTGGTGGGGCTGCTTGGCTTTGCGGGCGCCTCCGCACTTGGCGGGATGGCGACCAGCCAGGAGTTCATCTTCGCGGCTCGCGGCCTCCAGGGCATCTTCGCGGCACTGCTGGCGCCGTCCGTCCTGTCGTTGATGACGGTGGCGTTCACCGATCCGAAGGAACGCGCCAAGGCATTCGGCGTATTCGGAGCGCTCTCCGGAGGAGGCGCTGCGATCGGACTCATTGTGGGTGGGATCCTCACTGATGGCCCTGGCTGGCGCTGGGTCATGTGGGTCAACGTTCCGTTGGCGCTTCTGACGGCGTCTTTCGCGTGGTTCTTGGTGCGCGAGTCGAAGTCGGACGGTCACCCGTCCTACGACCTGCCCGGTGCGGCACTCGCGACGACCGGGCTGTTGTCTCTCGTCTATGGTTTCACGCGAGTTGCGAACTCCCCGGAGGGCTGGGCGGACCCCATCGCTATCGCCTGCCTCGTGGCGTCCGTGGTGTTCATCGGATCGTTCATCTTCGTGGAACGCAGGGTGGCGCACCCGTTGCTTCCGCTACGGATCCCGGCGCACCCGGTGCGCGGGGGGTCCTACCTCACCTTCCTTCTGGTCGGTGCAGGCCTGTTCGCGATGTTCTTGTTCCTCAGCTATTACTTCCAGGGAGTGCTCGGCTACTCGGCGCTCAAGACGGGCGTTCACTTTCTCCCGTTCTCTGTTGGCATCATCCTGACTGCTGGAATAGTCGCCAGGGTGCTTCCGAAGGTTGGCCCGCGCCCGCTCATGATTGGTGGGCTCGCCCTCGCATCCACCGGAATGCTCTTGTTGCTGCGCATCAACGCTCAGGATCAGTACTGGACGCACGTGTTCCCGTCGCTCGCCATGATGTCGGTGGGTATGGCATTCGTCTTCATTCCGACGTCTTCGACGGCTCTTATGGGTGTGTCTCCGCGAGATG
>JAYTGI010000056.1:0-7285 GCA_043733605.1 Demequina sp.
ACGCCGGAGCCGATCACGATGAAGAGGGACACAAGCGTCGCCATACCGAACACATAGATCCACGACGCTACGTAGGAGGGTTGCCGGTCGGGAAGCCACTCGCCCTCGGGAACGGTGTGGGTGATCCGGTAGCGCGCCCAGGCGGTCCAACTGGTCCTGTCGGGGGCGGGCGCCGACGCCAGTGCGGGTACGGCGCGTGTGGGGGCCGCCGCTGCGTCCTCGACCGCGCTCATCGCGCGTCCGAGTCTTCGTCAGCCTTGTGACGGGGGAACGGTATGACGACCGCCAAGACGAAGAGGACGATCATGGCGCCCATGATCAGCGCATTGGTGACGGAGATATGGAAGACACCGAAAGTCAAGTAATTACCAGCACCTTCGGCAAGTATCAGAGTATTCGCCATGAGCCAACCGGCTATTCCGGGCGTGGGTCGCGGGCATTTGCCGCGGAGATCGTCCTAACCCACCTTAAACGGCAAGAATGGCGCGGCGCGTGCCAGGCGAAAAACTCTGCGCAAACTCTGAAACTCCTGGAAACCGGCCTGCGAGTGCGGAGTGTCGCGAGCCTGGAGCCCAGCATCGGGCGTCGGCGCCTGTGCGGGAGTTGTTCAAAGGTCGTTCCCCGCATACGAGAGGTTGAAACTCTTGTTGATCACCGGGAAGTCGGCGACGATCATGCCACGCAAAGCGACAGGCAACGCCGGCCAGGTCAGGAACGACGGGTCCACCACCGCGAGCCGCGTCAGTCGACCGTCGGGGCCTATCTCGACGCGGTGAGCGATGGTTCCCCGCCAGCCTTCGACCAGCCCTGACCCAGCGGCTCCGGCGTCCCCTTGTGGACGGGAAGGAAGCTCCGCCGCCAGTCGACCACTTCGCAGATCCGGCAGTAGCACCCTCAGCAGGTCGACGCTCGCCCGCACCTCGTCTGCGCGCACGTGGAATCGGGCCAGCACGTCGCCCTCGGTCCTCACGGCCGGTCGCGCGTCCGCTGTCGCAGGGTGGGATGAGTGGTCGCGCCGGGCGTCGACGTCCACCCCGCTGGCCCTGCCGACGTAGCCAAGGACCCCGATCTCGCGCGCGTTCTCGGCGCTCAGCGCCCCAGTACCCGTGAAGCGGTCCACCACGACTGACTGGCGCAAGGCAAGGTCGACGATCTGGGCGACATTGTCGGCGATCAGGGTCAGTTGCGCACTTGTGGGCACCGCAGTCAGCGCCGCACCGCCCAGGATCACGCCGCCGCGCATGAGCCTGTGGCCCGTGACCTCCGCGCCCAACCGCAGCACGTCCTCGCGCACCCGCTGCGCGTGCACGTTGAGAATCCCGTAGCCAACATCCATGCACAGCGCGCCAAGGTCCGCCACATGGTTGTACAGCCGCTCCAGCTCGAGCATTGCGGCGCGGGCGGCACGGGCGGGTTCGGGCACGTCGACGCCCAGCGCGTCCTCGACCGCGGCGCAAAAGGCGGTGGTGTGTCCCACCGTGGTGTCGCCGCTGACACGTTCGGCCAGCGGTAGCGCCTCGTAGGGCGTGCGCCCCTCGGCTAGCTTTGTCAGGCCCTTGTGGGTGAACCAAAGCCGAGCCTTGAGCTTGAGGATGGACTCACCGACGACCGAGAAGCGGAAGTGACCAGGGCCGATCATCCCCGCATGCACGGGACCGACGGGGATCTCGTACACCCCGGGGCCCTCGACGCGCAAGAAGGGGTAAGCGCCCTCCGTTGGCCCGAAGGGCGGCGGTGGTCCCGCGTCGGACCTCATGGGGTACCAGCCTTGCGGCCAGTGCTTGTGTCGCACCAACCGGTGGGGCAACGGGTGGTCGATCGGCACGATGCCGTAGAGGTCGCGCATCTCGCGTTCGAACCGCCCGGCAGGGAACGACATGCGCGCCAGGCTCGGAACCGTCGGCGCCTCCACGCTCGTGCGAAGCGAGAGCTCGACCCGCCGGTCGCCCGCGCCAGTGAGCAGGTAGACCACTCGGAAGGCATCGGAATCCTCGTGCGCGGCCACTAGTGCCAGGCGCAGGCGTTCGTCGAGCAACCCTTGCACCTGTCCGCCAAGCTCGGACGCGGTGACACTCCGCCGTTCGACATCCCGCCGTTCCAGGCTACTCATCGGGTCCCCACTATCGCCGCAGCCGTCTCGAGAAGTCCATCCAGCGGCGCCGCCACGCCGATCGCCACGAGCGCCAGCAGGCCAAGCATCAAGGGCACGGCTGACGACGCGGGGCGGCCGGTAGCGGCGGTGGCACCGCCGTGTGCGTCGTCGTAAGGCCCGAGCAGCATTCCCGCCACAGGCCGCGCGATGGCGACGAACACCACGAGCAGCAGGACGAGGGCGACGCCGACCACCCAGGCGAGTCCAGCGTCGGCGGTGGCCCGTGCAAGTGCCAGCTCGCTGCCGAAGAGGGAAAAGGGCGGCAGCCCCAGTAGAGCCGCGATGCCGAGCCCGAAGACCCCCGCGAGCACGGGCCTACGCACCAGCAGCCCGCGCACGCCAGCGATGCGAGTGGTACCCGTCAGGTCCAGCACGTGGCCCGAAGCGCAAAACAGCACCGCCTTGGCAAGGCCGTGACCCAACACGTGCAGCAACAGGGCCGCGATCGCGAGTGGCGTACCGACGGCCATGCCGATCACCGCGAGTCCCATGTGTTCCATGCTCGAGTAGGCCAAAAGGCGTTTGTAGTCGCGTTGGGCGATCATCATCGACGCGGCAACCAGGATCGATCCGAGCGCCACCACCAGCAGGAGCGTCCTGACGAATGCGGGGTTGAGGGAAGCGACGGCGATCACCCTGTACCGCAGCAGGGCGTACACGGCTACGGAGAGCAACACACCCGACATCAGGGCGGACACCGGCGCGGGCGCCTGGCTGTGCGCGTCCGGCAGCCAGCTGTGCAGGGGCACCAGTCCCACCTTGGTGCCAAAGCCAAGCACCAGCAGCACGACTGCGATGCGCATCACCCCAGGGTCCAGCTGGTCCGCATTCGCGACGAGCGCGGTCCAGTCAAGAGTGCCCTTTGGCCCATCGGCGCTACCTGCGTGTTGGGAGGCGTAGTAGACGAGCACCGTGCCCAGGTAGGCCAAGGCAATCCCGACCGAGCAGATGATGACGTACTTCCACGTCGCTTCGACGGCGCGACGTCCGCCATGGTGGCCCACGAGGAATGCGGTCACGATCGTGGTGGCCTCGACTGCGGCCCACATCACCCCGAGGTTGGCAGCGAGTACAGCACCTGACATGGTGGCGATGAACAGCGACACGAGAATCGCGTACCGGCGCGCTCCGCGTCTCGTCGTGGTGTCGGCCTCGAGTTCACCGCCGATGTATGTGACTCCTGCCCACGTGGCGATGACCGACACGCCACCGATGACCAGGAGCATCACGGCGGTCAGCGCGTCCACCCGTAGCAGGCCACCCAAAGTCAGCACGGAGCCGTCGGCGGTGGCCACGGCCGCCACGACGCCCGCGAACAGCACTGCGGCCGATGCGGCCACGGCGCTCCAGGCGATCCAGCGGCGCCACCCCAGCAACGCCGCGAGTCCCGCGGCGAGTGCGGGCAGGACGACGGGCACCAGCAGAACCGCCGTGGCCGCCAGCCCGAGGTCAGGAAGAGCGCCGACCGGCAGCGCACCGCCAGGCAGCGCACCGCCAGGAACGCCCCCATCAGGAAGCAGCCCGCTCGTCATCAACAGCTCGATCATTGTCGCCGTCGCCATCAGTCGCGCAGCTCGCTTAGGCCGTCGAGATCCGTGCTGCCGAACGCCATCCGCATGCGGGCGGCCACGATTTGTAGCACGAGCACCACGAGCAGGACATCGAGAGACACCCCGAGCTCGACCACAAGCGGCACACCGGCCGTGGCCAGAAATGCCGTCACAGTGATGCCGTTGTCCAGCAGCAAGAACCCGATCACTTGCGACAGAGCGCGCCTGCGGGTGACGAGCACGAAGAAGCCAAGCAGCACCACCGCGATGCCGACGGGCAGCGCACGGGTCGCGGCCGAAGGCGCGAGGGCGACGAGGGGTCCGCTCAGCACGTACGCCAGGAGGGTCAGAACTGCGGCGGCGAGGAGCGAAGACGTCACATTCACGAGTGGCGCGGACTCGCGCACCTCGCCGCTCTCGGCGAGCACGCGACGCAGGATGGCGGGCAGCACGCCTGCCTTGAGCACGCCCACCCCCAGAGCCGCGAAGTAGAGCTCAACGCTGTTCTCGGTGATTCCCAGCAGCAGCGCCAGACCCGCGATCAGCGCGCCCTGGAGCATCAGCAGCCGAATGATCGCAGCCAGGTCTCGGCGCCAGAGCGTCAGGACGGCGGTTAGCAGGATGGCTCCGCAGATCACGTCGAGCACCTGGGTGGACACGGCGGTGCTCATGAGAGGAAGTAAGAGGCGGCGACGGCGAGCAGGGCGAAGAGCAGTGATCCGGCGAGCAGCTCTGGCACGCGGAACAGGCGTAGTTTGGCCATGAACACCTCGAAGACGGCGAGCGCCACTGCGACTAGGGCGACCTTGACGACGAGCACGACGACGCCGAGCAAGAGCGAGAGGGGTGCGACGCTGGTGGCCACGCCCCACGGGGCGAACAGGTTGACGCCGAGGCCGAGCAAAAGTGTGAGCCGCATCGACGCCGCCAGCTCGACCATCGCGAGGTCCCTGCCGGAGTACTCGAGCACCATCGCCTCGTGGATCATGGTCAGCTCGAGGTGTGTCGACGGGTTGTCGACGGGAAGGCGGCCCGTCTCGGCGATGATGACGACGGCGAACGCCACGGCCGCTAGCAGGCTTGCGGGCGAAAGCACTTGGGCGGGGGAGGCGAGCGTGCCAGCGACGATGTCGGTGAGATCGGACGAGCCGACGCGCACTGAGAGCGCGAAGACAGCGAGCAGGATGGTCGGTTCGACGAGCGCGACGATGGTCACCTCGCGGCTGGCGCCCATGCCCCCGAACGCTGTGCCCGTGTCCAGCCCGGCGAGCGCTAGCGAGACGGTGCCGAGCATGAGGATCGCGACCACGGCGAACAGGTCGCTCACGCCGCCCACCGCCGCGACCGTGGAGACGAAGGGCACGACGGCTGCAAGGAAGGCGGATGATGCGAGCAGGATCAGGGGAGCGGCGACGAAGACAACGCTCGTGCCCTCGGGCCTGGTTGCCTGCTTATGGAGCAGCTTGCGCAGGTCCCGCACCGGTTGGCCGATGCCTGGCCCCGCGCGGCCTTCCACGCGCGCACGCACCTGCCGCATGAGGCCGGTGAGGTAGGGCGCTCCGACGACCATCAGGGCCACCTGAACGCCGGCCGCTGCGACGGCCCCCACCGTCGTGAGCGTGGTCATGCGGTCACCGCCACGACGACGAGGGCGGCGAGCAGCCCAATGAACCCGTAGGCGAGGTAGCGGTGCACTCGTCCGTTCGCGAGGCGCCGTGACCACTGGCCCCAGGCCTCGACGGCCGCTAGCAGGGGCGGGTAGATGGCGGCCTCGAGCCGGTCGGGAACCCGCTGGCGGAACGTCACGGATTCGATGAGGTACGAGGACTCTGCGTACGGCGTGACGTCAACGTCTAGTTCTGGCCGCAGCACGTCGTCGAATACGCGGGTGAGCGGCTCGGCGAACGACGTCGCGGTGTACTCCTGGCGAGAGTTGCGCTCCGCGCCGCCGTTGGCCCAGACACCCACCAGGCGGCGCGGGGCAAAGCCCGTGAGACGACGCACGACGAGGGCCACCGCGAAAGCGGCGAGCGCCAGGCCGAGCGCGATGAGCAGTGGCGACATCGACCCGGCGATACTGGCAAGGCGAAGGGTGATGGTGCTGCCCGCGAGCGGGGCTGTGTCTCGCACCGGCGGGAGGACGTTCAACACGCGGTCGAGCGCGCCGCCGGCGATGGCGGGCGCGACGCCGAGTACGACGCACGTCGCGGCGGCGATGCCCATCCCTACGCGCATCGGCATCGGGCTCTCGTTCGCGGTGGCCGCGGCCCTCGATCGGGGCTGAGCGAGAAAGCCGACGCCGAAGGCCTTAACGAAGGTAGCCACCCCGAGCCCTGCCGTGAGCGCGACCACTCCCACCGCGATGGGGATGCTCACCGCGACCACAGGCTCGGCCGCGACGCCCTTTGACACCGAGTGGATGAGGCCCTGTAGGAGCACCCACTCGGACACAAACCCGTTGCCGGGCGGCAACGCGGCCGCCCCAAGAGCGCCGATCCCGAACAATGCAGTGGTGAGAGGCATGCGGCGCACGAGGCCCCCGAGCGAGTCGAGGTCGCGCAGGCCCGTGGCGCGCAGCACCGACCCCGCGCCGAGGAAGAGGACGGTTTTGAAGGCTGCGTGGTTGAGGGCGTGCAGCACGGCCGCGGCCATCAGCACTCCGGCCAGGGCCCGGTTGCCATCGGCCGCGAACACCCCTGCCGCGCCAATTCCGATTGCCATCAGCCCCACGTTTTCCGTGGTCGAGTACGCGAGCAGACGCTTGAGGTCCGTTGCGACGCTGGCCTGCAACACGCCGAAGAGCGCCGATATTGCACCGAGCGCGAGCACCAGCAGACCCCACCACCTGGGACCGCCTCCGAGAAGGTCGAAGGCCACGCGGATGAGGCCGTAGATGCCCATGGCGACCATGGCGGCTGACATCAGCGCGGACACGTGGCTTGGTGCCTCTGGGTGGGCGCGCGGCAGCCACACATGCAGGGGCACCAGGCCCGCCTTGGCGCCAAAGCCGATAAGCACCAGCACGAAGATGGTTGAGCGTGCAGTGGGGGACAGGTGGGGCGCCCCCGCCCGAAGCGCCTCGAACGTCTCTCCTCCCGCACCCGCCGCGAAGATGACAAGGCCGGTCATGATCGCGACCAGTCCTGCGTGAGTCATGCCCCCATACCAGAGCCCTGCGTCGCGGATCGAGGGGCGGAGCCCGTGCTCGGTGAGCGCGAGCACCAGCGATGTCAGGGCCATCAGCTCCCACACCACGAGAAGCGTGGTGACGCTCGCGGACGCGGGGACGAAGATCATCGAGGCGACGAACAGCGGGACTGTCGCCTGCGTCGTACGGGATCCTGCCGGGTTGGAATGGTGCGCGCGGTCTGCCGTATACCCGATCCCGTAGACCCCTGCAGCGATCGCGACGGCGCCGACGAGAAGCAAGAACACCCCGGAGAGGGCGTCCACGCTGAGGCGGGCTTCGCCGAGGGGCAAGAGCCCGGGTGCGATGCGTGTCCACACCGCGCCGGTCAGGCCTCCGATGCCGGCGATCAGGCCGCCCAGCCCGACGCCTGCCGTCACGAGACCGCCCACGAGG